>JASHSO010000419.1 GCA_030038715.1 Streptosporangiaceae bacterium | reverse complement strand
CGTTAGCGCAAATCTGTCCAGACCGAACGCAGCTCAGCCATGAGCAGCGCCCTGCCATTGCTCGGCGCGCTGAGCGTCCAGAGCAGCGTCGCGCTCGTCAAGGCTTCCCCAGCGTGTGCCCGCATCCTGGCGGGCTTCGACCGGTGCGGCTACGCGAAGAGGCCACGCGACGGCGAAACGGGCGTGCAGGAGCCCGCTAGTAGCGCACGTGCACTGCCGCATGCGGCGCGGCAGGCCCTTCTATCGTCTCCTCGCCGGGCGGCGGTCTATCGCGGCGACGATGATCGCCGCGAAGATCACGGCGAGGACGAATCCCGCCAGCAGCGAGTAGCGGTAGTGCAGGCCGATCGCGTATCGGGCGACCAGTCCGCCCAGGAACGACCCGACCACACCAATCAGGCCGGTCCGGATCAGGCCGATCCGGTTCCGGCCGGGCACCAGGAGACGCCCGAGTCCACCGATTATCAGTCCGCCTATCGCCAGCCATATCAGCAACAGCAGCATGCCTCAATGCTATGGCCGCCCCGAGCGTGCGGGCGACGGCATCGCGGGGGTCCGGCCTGAGACCGCCAGCCTGGCCAGGTGAGAGTCACGATGTCGCACCCAGGCTGCGCAATGCCTTGCCTGCGGCCGACGCTGAGCGCAGCAAGGAGCCAGATGCGAATCGACGCCGCGGTCGGAGCCCGTCCGACAGCACGACGGCGGTCTTCGGATCGTCAGGCAGCGACGCTGCCACGCGGAGTCCAAGCGCCTCAGCCACCTCGCGCACCGAGTGCGTCCCCGGGCCGGTGACCAGCAAGCCGAGCCGCGTCGTGCCGCCGAGAAGCTGCGCCAGCATGTCCACCCGTGGCCGGGCCGCCCATACTTGGCGCAGCGAAGGCCGCAGCACTAGCGCGACCGCATGCGCCCCGGTCAGCACGGCCCGGGGCTGGTCGGCGCAGGTGTCGAGACGACCGCAGTCGGCGATCACGTCAGATTCCTGCGCGGTTAACGTCGCTGCCACAGCCGGCCAGGCCGTCGCCAGCCCGCTAGCCTGACGCGGGTCCGTAAGGCCGGGCAGTACCATGCGGGTCCTGTCGTTGTCGAGTGGCACGAGCTGGTCGGCGAGGCTTGCGGCCGCCGTTCGTGGACTGTGCTCGGCCTCGATGGCATGCGCCATCAGGCCGTGGCTCGCAGGCAGGTGCCCAGCGAGGACGCCGGCCAGCACGTCACCTCCGCTCGGATCGCACTCAGCGACGATCACCGCTGACGGCCAGGTCAGGGCCAAGGCCAATGCGGCCGTCGTCACGCCCGGTGAGCCGCCCGGCGACACCAGCGCGTACAGCATGCCCATCGGCTAGGCACCTCGTTTCGTGACGATGAGCGCGAACTGCCCGGTCGATGCCTGCTCGGCCACTGTCGGCCCGGCGGCCGCCTTGACCAGCAGGTCGACCACATCGAGGCCGTCGGCATCAGGAGTGGCGTTCACCGCCGCGACCACGGCGGGGACCGGCGCGGGCAGCCCGGCCGTTCCGGCAGCCGAGCCAGGCTGCCCCTGGTCGCCCGGAGTGGCGACCAGCAAGACATGATCGCCTGGAAAGAGGCCGCTGGCAGGCATCGCGGACGGCTTGACCGCGACCGGCACAAGCTGCTGGCCAGGTCCTGGCGGCTGCGAAGCAGCCAGGTCGGACGGTGCGAGCAGCGTCCCCGGCATCAGGGCAGCGCCAGCCGTTCCCCCTATCACCTGGCGAAGCTGCGCAGCGGGAATGGTATGGATGCCGACCGCAACCGTCACGCTCGTCGTGGAAACGTCGCGGGCAGTGATCACTGCGCCCGGCGCAACGTGCGCCGTCACCATCACGACCGATACGTGGTGGTCGGCTCGCTGATACAGGGCCATGCTGGTGATCACGCCCGCGCCGACCAGCGCGACTGCAAGTGCTGCCATCGCTGGGCGCCGACGCCTCGGCATGCCTCGCAGGCGGGCGGCGATCGGCTCGGCCGCGCCACTGCCGACGCCGTTAGGCAGCACATCGGTGTCGGGAAAGTAGGCGGTGCCAACACCAAGCGCGGGCTTGCTCATGGGTTGCTCACCAGCGCCTCGCCCTGGGCGATCCGCAGGGCGAACGTATAGGGCACCGGAAGGCCCGCGTCGAGCAGGCCTGCCGCACCGCCCGAGCCCATCCAGGTAATTCGCCAAGTGACTACGACAGACGCCTGGTAGGCGTGATTGGCCTGGCTGGCCGACGACTGCTGGTAGGTATAGGAGCAGTCGCTGTGCTGCTGCGCAGCCGGAAGCTCGGGATCGTAGCTAGTGCCTGGTCCGCTGCAGGAACCGCCGGTTAAACCGCCGCCGGGCTCGAAGGTCAGGCCGTCCGGAGTTGCCGTCACCGTTGCCCAAACCGGTCCGGCGGTCACCGTGACACCGAGCGCATGCCACTCCGCGGCTGGTACCCAGAACCACTCTGGCAGGCCGACTAGGCCATCTTTGCCGCGAGGCGGAGCGGTGCCGGGCGACAGCGCGGGTATCTGCAGCATTCTCATGGCGATGGTAAGCAGTTGCTCTGGCGTGACAGCGGGTGTGCCGGCCGCAGTGCTCACCAGTACGGCTTGCGGCCCGGCGGTTGTCTGGCCGCCGAGGCAGTCGATGACCGCCCAGGACTCGCCCTTGGGCGGCGGCCACTGCAGGCCAAGCTGCTCGGCCTGCTGCTGCGTGAGTGGCGCGCTGATGGTGCAGCCCTCTGCCAGGTGGCCACTTCCGCCGGACCCGGCCGAGCCGCCGGTGCTGCTCGCGTTGGCACATTCCACTTGGATCCACCGGCCAGCCTGGTCGACTGCGCACTGACCTGCACCGTTGCCGTAGCTGGCCGAGGCGGGGGTTGCTGCTCCGACGATCAGGGGTGCAGACGCCGCGGCCGCGATGGCCATCTTCAGGGTTTGCATGGCACGTCCTCCGTGGTCTGGACTTGGATATTCCAGTGCCCGTCGACTCGCTCGAGCCTCGTCAGGAGGTTGTCATCCGAAATGCCAGCCGAGCCGGGGATGATCTGACCCGTGGCGGCGTTCTGCAGTCCGGAGCCGCTGGTGTTGTCACAGTCATGCACCCACGCGGTGGCGCCCCGTATCCGCACGCTGAGAATGTGCAGGACCACGTTCCCGTAGGCGATCTCGTTCTCCGCCCACGCCCGCGCGAACGCGCTGATCGTGTTGTCGATGGCTGAAGCACCCAGGTACGGCCGCAGCAGCTGGCGGACCTTCGCCTTGCTCTTGGAGGCGAACGCGGCGGCAATCGCGGCCGTGTAGCCGGTGTACGCAGCGATGACTTGCTGGCGCTCGGTCAGCGGACGACGGCTGACGGCACTGCTGTGAGTAGTGGCCGGGGCGCGAGGCGGCAGGTTCACCCGCGCCTCCTGGCCTGCACAGGCCGCCAGCAGCGGAAGCAGGAACACCGCGAGAGTGAGCCAGGCGCCGCGTCTCGTTGCGGGCCGAGGGGAACCAGCGCAGGTCATCACGTGCTCCAACGGCGCTTTGACGGCCAAGGCCTGCATGCGGCCAATGGCTAATCCAGGCAGCGGTCTGGACCTTAGGACCGCGGCGTGAGCGTCCCGTTAGCCGGACGTGAGCGCGCTCGTGACGGGCGTGGTTGGCGATGGGCCTGACGAGCCGGATGGACTGCGCCGCTCACGGCTAACTCGACGAGCCGGACGAACCGCGCCGCTGACGGCTGATTCGACGAGCCGGACCAACCGCGCGGACGTGGTCCGACGAGCTAGACGTTTTGCGCGGCCGCGTACCTGCCCACCAGAGGCGCCAGCCGATAGAGGCCGGTCTCCGAGTCCTGAATGAGCAGGCAGGAGTTCGCTAATGCGTGCACGACTGCGGCCTCGTCGGATGCCGCCGCCAGCACCCGTGAATCAGCCAATCGCTGAGCGCCACTACGGGCGAGTGCTGCTAGCACCCGACGCGAGTTCACGTCGAGGGCCTGCCAGGCCACGTCGAGGCGACGGCGCACGGACAGGTCGCCGATGACGAGCTCGCCGAGTAGCTTGTCCGGATCCGACAGGGCTGCAGCTAGGTCCGCCAGTCGGGCAGTCTGGCCAGCTGAGAGCCGGGCGCCGGCGATCCGCAGCGCGAGCGGCAGC
>JASHSO010000418.1 GCA_030038715.1 Streptosporangiaceae bacterium | reverse complement strand
GCCAGAAGCTGGCCTCGATGATCGGGATGTCGGTGAACACGTTCTGTGACCGGCTCGCGTCGTCGAAGCCGCGCCAGTTCCGCACGGCAGCAGGTCGCAGCCTGGCCCTGGTGATCCGGCCGTCCGAGTCGAGCTCGACCCAGGCAAGCGACTCGCCGCGAGACGACTCCGCCCAGCCGAGGCCGGAGCTACCATCGGACGACGTGCCTGGTCCGGCCGGATCGGTGCTGTTCGCTACTTCGCAGCCGGAGGTCTCGCTGCGAGTGCCGGCCGGACCAGGCACATCTGACTCGCCGGCGTGCTCACGGCCGGCGGTCTCCAGTAGGGCATTGATCAGGCGGACCGAGTCGGCGGCCTCGGCCAGCATGACGTTGAACCTGGCCAGTGCGTCCCCGCCTGGCTGCGTCGCCGCTGCCAGTAGGCGGCCAACGTACGGCTCGCAGGGGTGGTCGGCCCGGGTGTCTATGCTGACGCCGCTCGCCCGGGCGACCGGACCGACCAGGCCGAGGCGGCGTGCTTCCGCACCCGTCACGGTCCCGGTCGCCTCGAGCCGGTCGACGAACGAGTTCGTCCGCAGCAGCGCCTCCGCAGCGCGCCGCATTTCTCCCCAGGCACCCGGCAGGCCGGCTCGCAGCGCTGCAGCATCGGGAGTGACACGGACGCCGCCGATGTCCAGCACGCCGAACAGGTACCTGTGCCCGAACACGGCGGCGTTCAGCCTGTGCAGCCGCTCGAGCGCGATCTCGCTAGCCGCCCGGCCCACGGCCAGGCCGCACGCCTGGCACATCGCAGCGATCGCCGCCGCATGGTTGTACAGCCGTTCGAGTTCGAGGGCGATCGCACGGCAGTCCTGCGCGGCGGGCGGCGGCACGATCCTGAGCGCCGCCTCGGCCGCGGCCGCGAACGCCCAGCCGTTCGCGACAGCGCCAAGTCCTTCCACTCGCTCGACGTGGAACAGCGCCTCGGCAGGGGTGCGCCCCTGCGCTCGCCACTCCGCGCCCCGGTGCTTGTGCCAGGTGAACAGGTACAGGTCGACGACTTCCTCGCCGCTGGTCACCAGGCCGTAGTAGAGGGATTCGACACCCACCTGCCGCACCGGCCCGAACGGGAACTCAAATGCGTGGCCGCCCACCACGTGCCGGGCATGCACGTCCTCCGGCGGCTGCGCCGGAGCTCGGCCAAGCCGTGGCAGGTCGATGTCCGGCTGCGGTGGCACAGCGACTCGGTTCAGCGGCTTGCCGCCAGACGGCCGGACGCCGAACTGCTCGTAGATCTCGCACTCCTCGACGAACGCCGCGGCAGTGATGTCCGAGAGCGCTGGGTACTCCCCGTCCGGGCCAGTGCCGTCGATCGGTGACTGGGTGATCAGGTAACGGTGGTCGCTGTCGAGCGCCCAGACCAGCCGCAGTAGCACCGGGTCGGTTCCGGCCGCGAACATGTCAGCCAGCCGCACGCCTGGCCGGCTGGCCAGTTCGGCGACCACTCCAGCAAGCTCGCCCGAGCTGACCTCCGTCAGGGTGACGGCCGCCCCCGATCGGTTGTCGGCGGCCGCCGTCACCGGTTGCGCCGGCGCCGCGCCATGCCTGGTCACAGTCATCACAGCACCCCCGTCGAGTGCATGATCAGCGTGTTCAGCCCTACCGGGATCCACAGCCCGAGCACCAGCAGCACCGCGAGTCCGGCTGCTGCCGGCGCGACCGCGGTCAGGCCGACCAGCCTGCTTCGGTACGGACTGGCCCGGCCGTCCCCGCCCGCCCCACTGCCGGATGCAGCGGCTGGCTCGCCAGTAGCCATGCCGGTCGTGGTCCTGGCGAATGCGATGAATGCCGCCGCCAGCAGTGCCAGCAGCAGCAGCGGCAGCACTGGGCTCGCCCCGGCGAACCCGGCTCTGACGATCGTGAGCTCGGACAGGAACAGTCCGAACGGGGGCGAGCCGAGCACTGCGAACGAACCCACCATGAGTGCCGCGCCCGTCACTGGGACCGAGGCAAGCAGGCCCGCCACGCCGGCCGCTTCCCGTGTTCTGTACCGCAGTGCTATGTCACCGCTGGTCAGGAACAGCACGGCCTTGGCGATCGCGTGGTTGAGCGTGTGCAGCAGCGCCCCGTACAGGCCGAGCACGCCGCCGAACCCGAGCGCGACCGCGATGATGCCCATGTGCTCGACCGAGGAGTAGGCGAACAGCCGCTTGAAGTTCATGCCGCGGCGCCGGACCATGAAGAGCACGCCGATGGCCACGGACAGGAAGCCGAACACCAGCAGCACGACCCGCGGGAACTCGCTGCCCAGCCCGGCTCGGGCGATCGCCAGGAATCGCATGATCGCATACATCCCGGTATTCAGCAGGGCCGCGGACAGCATCGCGCTAGCCGGGCTCGGCGCCTCGGCGTGCGCATCAGGCAGCCAGGTGTGCATCGGTGCCAGGCCGACCTTCGTGCCGTAACCAACGACCGCGAGCAGGAATGCCAGGCGCAGACTCCCCGGCGCCAGCGAATGCGCGTGCGCGAACAGGTCGGGCCAGGTCAGCCGCAGGCCTGGGGCGAGGTGCAGGGCGCTTGCCGAGTAGAACAGGAACAGCGTCCCCGCCA
>JASHSO010000417.1 GCA_030038715.1 Streptosporangiaceae bacterium | reverse complement strand
GGTCCTCATCCTCACCCAGGACCTGCACGTCCGCATCATCGCCAAGGCCACCGGCGAGCTCCTCCGCGAGCTCACCCTCGACCCCGACCGCGACTACCAGCCCACCGGAAAACCCGCCGACCCCAGACGACGAACACCGCGCACCTAACGCAGGTTCGCGGTGTCCTCGATGTCTTGAGAGATCACAATGGGGTGAGCGATGGGATTCGAACCCACGACATCCAGGACCACAACCTGGCGCTCTAACCAGCTGAGCTACGCCCACCATCGCAGCCGGGACGTGAGTACCCTGGCGGCCTCATGAGCATACCGGGCGGCGGTCATTGCGCTGAACTGGATTGCCCGTCCTGCTCGGCCGATGACTCGCCGACGATCTTCGCGGCAAGCTGGCGAGCGGTCATCGTGTCCGGGCCAGGCTGCGGCACGAACACGGCTTCCCGGTAATAGCGCAGCTCACGGATGCTCTCGCGGATGTCAGCAAGCGCCCGGTGCCCGCCGCGCTTCTCGGGGCTAGCGAAGTAGACCCGCGGATACCAGCGCCTGGCCAGCTCCTTGATGCTGGACACGTCGATCATGCGGTAGTGCAGGTAGGCGTCGAGTTCCGGCATGTCCCTCGCGAGGAACGCGCGGTCGGTGGCGATCGAATTGCCGCACAGCGGCACCTTGGGCGACTCGGGAACGTGCTGCCGAACGTAGCCGAGCACAATGTCCTGCGCCTCGGCCAGGGTGAGGCCGGATACAAGCTCGGCCAGCAGTCCGGAAGCCCCGTGCATCTTGCGCACCACATCTGGCATGCCGTCCAGAGCCTCGGCGGGCGGCTTGATCAGCACGTCGATCCCGGTGTCGACAGGATTGAGCTCGCCGTCTGTGACGATGCACGCGATCTCCACCAGGGCGTCACTGGCGAGATCAAGCCCGGTCATCTCGCAGTCGATCCAGACCAGCCGGTCAGTCATCGTTCCAGCCTAGGGCAGCGGCGGCGCGCCGCGGACCTGGCCAGCCAGGGCGCTGATGTGCTCGGGAACCTCAATGCCCGGGGTGAGAGCCGGGTCGGGCTCAGCCCGGCCGAAGCTCAGCGCGGCGGGCAGGACCCCAGCCCAGGCGCCGGACTCGTAGTCCTCCGGTTCGTCCTTCGGCGCGCCCGACCTAGCCTTGACCGAGGCCTCGGCAAGCGGCACCGCCAGGACGGCCGTCGCGGCCAGTTCCTTCCTGGTCGGGGTTCTGGCATGCTCCCACCTGTCGGGAACCAGATGGTTGGTGATCGCGCGGAGCGCTGCCAGCTTCTCGTCCTCGTCGGTCACCATCCGAGCAGCACCGAAGATCACCGCGCTGCGATAGTTCATCGAGTGGTTGAAGACCGCCCTGGCACAGACCAGTCCGTCCAGCAGCGTGATCGTCACGCATACCGGCCTGCCCGCCGCGGCGAGGATGGATTGGTTCGCCGACGAGCCGTGCAAGTACAGAGTGTCGCCGATCCGCCCGTAGCCCGTCGGCAGCACGACCGGCGTGCCGTCGATGACCACGCCGAGGTGGCAGACGAGCCCGGCCTCGAGCACCGCGTCGAGGTCGGCCCGCTCCGTCCGGCCGCGGTCCCGATGCCGGCGCAGCGTCGTGCGCTCGGTCGAAGAGAGGGGCAGGTCAGCACTCATGGTGCATACGGTACCTGCGGAGAAACGACGGGTTGCGCAGTCACGGTCGTGCCGCTGTGACTTGAGGTCGGCTATAAGGGAAAATTGCCGCACGCGACTCCGGGTCGCGCGAAGCCGCGCGACCCGGCCTTGGTTCGACGAGGTGCACGGTGACAGATGGCAGACAGCCTTTTGGCGGTGTTGGACAGGTCCGGGGCGTTCCCGGCATCGAGGACCCGAGTCGGCTTGCGGCATGGATGGCTAGCGCACGGCTTTCCGAGTTCGGGGGGCTGCGTCACGTCCAGCTCATAGCCGGGGGCCGGTCGAACCTGACCTACCGGCTCGACTTCGATGCTGGGCCGCTGGTGTTGCGCCGCCCGCCACTCGGCCATGTGCTGCCCACGGCGCACGACATGAGCCGCGAGTACCGGGTGCTGTCGGCCCTGCAGGACACCGCCGTTCCGGTTCCCCGGCCGCTGGCAAGCTGCCAGGACCCCGATGTCGTTGGCGCGCCCTTCTACCTCATGCACTACGTCGATGGCCTGGTCATCCGGACCCCGCAGGACGGTGCGCAGCTCACCCGCCAGCAGGCCAGCGAGCTGTCCGAACTGCTCGTCGGCATGCTGGCGACCATTCACGGGGTCGACATCGAATCAGCCGGACTCGCCACGTTCGGCAGGCCGGAGGGCTACCTGACCAGGCAGCTTGCTCGCTGGCAGCGGCAATGGGAGCTGTCCAACTCCCGAGAGATGCCCGGCTACGACCAGCTGGTCGCCAGGCTAGCTGCCGGGCTGCCGCTGTCGACCGAAGGGACCCTGGTGCACGGCGACTTCCGGCTGGACAACACCCTGGTCAGGCTGGGCAGTCCCACCAGCATCGCGGCCGTCGTGGACTGGGAGATGTCAACTTTGGGCGACCCGCTTGCCGATCTTGGCCTCACGCTGTCGTACTGGGCCGACGCCGGAGACGACAGCGACTGGCCCGACATCAACGTCGGCGCGAGCGTCACGGCGCTGCCGGGCTTTGTCAGCCGAGAGCAGTTCGCCGCGAGGTACGCCGAGCTGACCGGCCGGGACGTCGCCGGGATCGGCTACTACATCGCGTTCGGCTACTTCAAGCTCGCCGTCGTCTTGGAGGGCATCCATGCCCGGTACCTGCAGCACAAGACCGTTGGCGAAGGGTTTGAGCGAGAGGGACCCGCGGTGCCAATCCTGATACAGCGCGCGCACGCGATGCTGGACACGGTGAACTGAGGCCCGGCACCGGAAAGTAAACGAGGCCCGGCGCCCCGCTCTCGCCGGGCCTCTGAGTACAAGACGCGCCAGATGCGCAGGGGGTTCACAAGTTTGTCGGATTCATTTTGCCGCCGGAGGTCCGGACTGGGGTTCTTGGCAGCGCTTCCCGGGTGGGCTCAGGGGGCAGCGCAGCCCTGGTCGCACATTCGCTGCGCGATGGCCTCGATGAAGACCTTGCCCACCTCTGCCGGGCTGGTGACCGAGTAGGCGGCCCCGCCGGTTGCCGCTGCGATCTGCCGCAGCGGCGTGAGGCTGCCGGCCCGGCCGAACTTCAGGATGATGATGGCGACCTTCCGGCTGGGGTTGTACAGCGCGTGAAGCTGGCTGAGCAAGGTGCTGAGTGGCATGTCGCCAGCCCCGTCCACACCCGCCGTCAGGACCACCACGGCATTGACGTAGTTGGCTGCGTAGTGCTTGGTCATGTACTGGTAGGCCGCCGATATGGCCTTGTTCAGCTTGAGAGTGCCCTTGCCACGGGCCTTGGTCAGTTGCTTGTCGATGGCCTGCAGAGTAGCCCGCCTGGACAGGACGCCGTAGGCGGCGGG
>JASHSO010000416.1 GCA_030038715.1 Streptosporangiaceae bacterium | reverse complement strand
GCTCCAGCGCTGGCTGTTCAGCTGCCGGATCGTCATCGTGCTGGCTGCCCTCCTGCTAGCCAGCGCTATCTGGTGGGTGGCCGAGGGCCAGTACTCCAGCGTGCCGTCGGTGGCCGGGATGACCATGAGCACGGCACGGGGCGACCTGGAGAACTCCGGCCTCGTCGTGGCTATCGGTCGAGCCCGGCACAGTGAGTCGGTGCCGCGAGGTGAGGTCATTGGCACCGACCCGCCAGCAGGTGCACGCATCGGGCACGGCGGCAAGGTAACGATCATCCCCTCGCTCGGGCCGACTCTGGTGACGATGCCGTCTGTCACCGGCCAGTCGCTCACGCAGGCCGAGCAGAGCCTGCGCGCCGCTGGCCTGACGTTCGGCCCGCCGAAGTCGCAGCCGTCGACCAGCATCGCGTCGGGCATTGTCATAGCCACGGTTCCCGTCGCCTATCAGCAATGGCCGAAGAACAAACCGGTCCAGCTCGTGGTTAGCTCCGGCCAGCCGCTGCCGAACTTCGTCGGGCAGCAGCTCGCTGCCGCGCAGTCCGCGGCAGCCTCCGGCGGCTACTCGATACAGCAGCAAACCGTGGCGAACAGCTCGCAGCCCCAGGGCACGGTGCTCAAGCAGTCTCCCAGTCCAGGCAGTCGGATCATCCCGGGCATGGTGGTCACGGTCTGGGTCTCCGCCGGCCCGCCGGGAGTGGCGGTGCCTGACGTGGACGGGTTGCCGGTCGGGCAGGCGATACAGGAGCTGCGTGCCGCGGGCTTCCAGGTGAGCGTCGACCAGGGCCTGTTCGGCGGGCGGGTTACGAACTACACGCCTGCTGGCACGGCCCCGGCGGGATCGACGATCACGATCACGGTGGGCTACTCGCTGTAGCGACGTGGGTGACTTGCCGCAGGCTGCACGCCCGGGCCGGGCGGGCCGGCAACGTGGCACGGGTGCCCGGGCTGGGCGGACCACGGGCGGGCCGGGCACGCTCAGAGCGGCGGCCCCTCGCCTTCCCCTTCCTGATAGGAGTACCTCTGCTCACGCCAGGGGTCGGCGGTGTTGTGATAGCCGCGCTCCTCCCAGAATCCGCGCCTGTCAACGGTCAGGTACTCGACCGCGCGCACCCATTTCACGCTCTTCCACGCATACAGCTGCGGCACCACGAGCCGGAGCGGGAACCCATGCTCGGGACTTAGCACCGAGCCTTCGCGATAAGTGGCGAGCACCGTGCCGGCCGCGCCGAAGTCGCCGATCCGCACGTTCGCGCTGTAACCGAAGTCAGCCCAGATCATGACGTGTGTCACGGCCGGCGCCGGCGGGAAGCGCTCCAGGAACTCCGCGCCGAGGATGCCGGCCCAGCGCATGCCCGGGACTGTGAACTTGGTCACGCAGTGAAAGTCCGCCGTGACCTCGCTCACCGGAAGCGCCGCAACCTCATCCCAGCTCAGCCGGGTCTCCGCGGCCTTCTGAGTGGCCCCGAAGATGCGCAGGTCCCAGGTATCCCGGCGGAAGGCGGGGATGGGTCCGTAGTGCAGTACAGGCAGCTTCCTCGGGATGTACTGCCCGGGAGGCAGCCGCAGCGGCCAGCGTTCCTGTTCAACGGGCGACGGCCCACCCTCGGCGATCGCCGACCGCGTGGGCTTGCGCTGACCCGCTGCCAGCTCCGCCCGCGCACCCGGCTGCGCCTCGCTAGTCTCGCGCGCGTTGGCGCAGGGCTGCGTCGTTTCCAGCTGACTGCCCCTTTCCTGCACTCGCGCCGCTCACGGCCACGAGGTCGACCCTCTTCCCCGCAGGTGGAGCTATCTTGCCACCCAGTCGCCAGCTGCTTACCGCGCCGGCCCGCGTTACGTCTGCCCGGGCAGTGGGGTAGGCTACCGGCTGTGCATGGCGCGTATTGGTTTGGTTTTGGCTACCGGCCCGGCCCAGGGACGGTCGCCCGCCAGACTGTGCGCTGACGCAAGGCGACGATCAAAGCCCCGGGCCGAAGTGGCCGGGGCTTTCTTCATATGGAGACAGGAGAAGGCGATGGTGGTGGTGATGGCTCCCGAGGCCGACCAGGCCGACATCGAGGCGATCGTCAGGCTTGTGCACTCCGCGGGCGGCGAGGCCTTCGTCAGCCGCGGCGTGTCCCGGACGATCATCGGCCTGGTCGGCGACGTTGACCAGTTCGGCGCGCTGAACCTGCGCAGCTACCCTGGCGTCAGCGATGTCGTACGCATCTCGGTCCCGTACAAGCTGGTCAGCAGGGAGCATCATGCCAGCCGATCGGTGATCAGGGTGGCCGGCGTGCCCATCGGCCCGGGAACGTTGACCGTCATTGCGGGCCCGTGCACCGTCGAGACGGCAGAGCAGACTCTGACTGCAGCACGGATGGCGCAGGCCGCGGGCGCATCCCTGCTGCGCGGCGGCGCCTTCAAGCCCCGTACCTCGCCGTATGCCTTCCAGGGCCTCGGGGAAGTCGGCCTGCGCATACTGGCTGATGTCCGAGCCGAGACCGGGTTGCCCGTGGTGACCGAGGTCATTGATCCCGCCAGCGTCGACCTCGTCTCCTCCTACGCCGACATGCTTCAGGTCGGAACCCGGAGCATGCAGAACTTCGCCCTGCTCCAGGCTGTCGGCTCCGCTGCCAAGCCCGTGCTGCTCAAGCGGGGCATGAATGCGACCGTAGAGGAGTGGCTGATGGCTGCCGAGTACATCGCGCAGCGCGGCAACCTCGACATCGTGCTGTGCGAGCGGGGGATCCGCACGTTCGAGACCGCCACCAGGAACACGCTCGACATCAGCGCCGTGCCGGTCGCGCAGCGGCTGTCGCACCTACCAGTGATCGTGGATCCATCGCACTCTGGCGGGCGCAGAGACCTCGTGCTCCCACTGAGCAGGGCCGCGATCGCCGCGGGCGCCGATGGTCTGATCATCGACGTGCACCCGCATCCGGCCGCTGCGATGTGCGATGGCGACCAGGCGCTGACCGGAGACGACATCAGCGAGCTAGGCGAGGCGGTCAAGACACTGCCGCAACTACTCGGCCGCCAGCTCACCCCGCCACTCGAGCCTGCGATGATCGGCTGATCGGCCGGTCGATGGTCGTGGCGAGCGGTCGCGCGTCCGGCTAGCTGGTCAGATTGATGACTGCAAGCCCCTCCGTTTTCCAGTCATCTTGTGCAAGCCTTGACCTTAACGTTGCGCATCTGCGAAAGAGCGCTGTCAGTATCACGCTCGGAGACACCGATGCTGAGTGGCCGCTCCTCGGGCGCCCTTCTGGTGGGCTTCATGCCGGCCCTGGTGCTGGGGCCCGTGATCGGCGGCGGCGTGCCGGGTAGCCCGCCATCCGCGGTCAGCGAGTCGTCCTGGCAGCTCGCGCTGAACCAGCACTACGGGCAGCTCACCAACGCATCGGGGTACTCCGCAATCGTCGTGACCGGACGCGACGGTGCCTGGGTGTTCGGCGGCACGAATCCGGGCGGCCAGAGCGCACCCGTAGCAGACCGGTGGAACGGCGTCAGGCTCCGGCCATCCTCGCTGCCCTCCGGGCTGACCGGGTTCCTCAGCGACGCCAGCGCACCCACGGCCGGGGACATCTGGGCTGTCAGCGACTACGGCGGTTATGTCTTGCACTGGGATGGCAAGGTCTGGCGGGTGGCAAGGCGATGGAGCCGTGGCCAGATCACCGGGGTCACGGCGGTCAGCCCGGACGACGTGTGGATCTTCGGCACCACTGCTACCGGCTACCGAGGAGTCGGTACGTGGCACTTCGACGGCCGCGACTGGACCAGGGCCAGCGGGCGTGCTCGCCATATCTACCAGGCAAGCGCCGCATCCCGGCGCGACATCTGGGCCATCGTCCCTGACCAGCGCGGTGACCACATCGAGCACTACGACGGCAGTCGGTGGCGCCGGGCGCGCACCGGCCGCGTACTGGACGACGTCCGCCTCACCGCCATCCTCGCCGTGTCCCGCCATGACGTGTGGGTGCTCGGGAACACGCGCAGCCGCAGCGGACCTGGCCTGCTCGTACTCGCTCACTGGGACGGATTCGCCTGGCGCCGACTGACGACAACCCTGCATGCCTGGGCCGGCCAGCTCGCGCGTGGCGTCCACGACGGCGCCCTGGCCACGGCGACCGCCGCCGGTCCGACGGCCGCGGGCATGGTGCTCGACGTCTCGGCGCGGGGCCGACTGACCAGCGCGGTCATCCGGGCCGGCCTGGGCAGCGGGATCAGCGACGTGGCGCTTGTCGGCGGATCTGTGTGGGCGACCGGTGGCGTGCTGACCCAGCTCGGCGGCAACGCCGCCATCTGGGCCGGACCACTCGTGCGCGCCGAGCCGACCGGCTACTGAGTCAGGAGCGGCCAGGCGTGTGTTCCTGGGCGATGGCTGCGAGCTCTTCGGCCAGGTCATCCGCGTCCAGGCGAGCCTCGATTCTGCGCAGGTCAGCAATCCGTGCCTTGGTCTCAACCTGACGCGGGGTAAGCAGTGAACAGCAATCCTCGTCCGGCAATTCCGAAATGTCCAAGGTAGCGATTCTGCGTGCCTCGCCGATGATCTCGGCCTTGTCGAGGCCGATCAGCGGCCGCAGTATCGGCAGCGACACCGCGTCATCGAGAGCGGTGATATTGGCCAGCGTCTGGCTGCTCACCTGACCGAGCGAGTCGCCGGTGACGAGGGCGGCTGCCCGCAGCTTCCTGGCCATGGCCGCGCCGGTCTTGAGCATCAGGCGGCGCTGAGCCACGATCTGCAGCCGGCCGGCACCCGTCGAGGCAAGGCGGCGCTGCGCATTGCCGAAGGGCACCACGAACAGCCGCGAATCGGACTGGAACCTATCGAGTTGCCGGGCCAGGCCGTAGGCCTTGTAGACCGACTCGGGTCCAGTGAGCGGCATGCCAGAAAAGTGCACGAAGCTGCAGCGCAGGCCGCGGCGGATCATCCGGTAGGCCGCCACCGGTGAGTCGATCCCGCCCGACATCAGCACCAAAGCGCGACCGCTCATGCCGACCGGCAGCCCGCCCTGGCCTGGCCAGCCCTGGGTGAAGACAAAGACCTCGCGCTGATCAACCTCGAGGAAGACCGTCGTGTCTGGTGCAGTGAGGTCAACCGGGTAGCCGTATTCCCGTTGGATCCTCGCTCCAATCTCAACGGCAAGCTCGGCAGAGGTCAGTGGGAATCGCTTATCCCGGCGCCTGGCGCGAACAGCGAACGAGCCCTCGTGGCCAGCGGCCAGCGCCACGGCCGCTCCGATCGCGGCTTCCGGCTCCTTCGCCACCCTGACGGCCCGGCAGACCCGGGCAAGTCCCATGACGTTTCTCATCCGATCGCCTACCAGATCGGCCGCCGTCTCATCGGTGTAGCCGCCGCGCTCGGCATTGGCCACCCGCAGCACGATCACGCCCTCGCGCTGCCAGACCCGGACCTCGATCCCGAGATCGCGCACGGCGCGCCGGATATTGTCGTGCAGCAGCCGCTCGAACTGCTGCCTGTTCCTGCCCTTCAGCACGATCTCGCCCAGCTTGAGCAAGACGCAGGGCTCGTGCAGCGCGTGCGGAGCAGGCAGGACAGGTGCCACGGACCCAGCAGCTGCGCTGGTGACGGGCGGCGCTGGCATCACATCAGTCTGCCATCGCATCCGCAGCGGCTGCACCGCATAGCGCGGTCCGGCTCAGCCGAAGAAGACCTCGGCTTCGGCATAGCGGTCGGGCGGCACGAGTTTCAGCTCGCTCGTCGCCTCGGCAAGGGGCACCCGCACGATCTGGGTGCCTCGCAGTGCCACCATCGTGCCGAATGCACCGTCGGCGACGGCCCTGATCGCGTGCACGCCGAACCTGGTGGCCAGCACGCGGTCGAACGCCGTCGGGGTTCCGCCACGCTGAATGTGACCGAGCACGGCACAGCGTGCTTCCTTGCCGGTGCGGCGTTCGATCTCGTCCGCAAGCATCTGGCCGACGCCACCAAGCCGGGCATGGCCGAACGCATCGCGCTTGGCGTCGCCGATCTCCTCGTCAGCCGCCTTCGGGTGTGCTCCCTCGGCCACGACAACGATCGGCGCATACCTGGTGCGGAATCTGTGCTCCACGTAGCCGCAAACCTGCTCGATGTCGAACGGCTTCTCCGGTATCAGGATCACGTTCGCGCCGCCTGCCATCCCGGCATGCAGCGCTATCCAGCCGGCACTGCGCCCCATGACCTCCACGATCAGGGCACGATGGTGGCTCTCCGCCGTGGTGTGCAGGCGGTCGATTGCCTCCATTGCGATGTTCACTGCGGTGTCGAACCCGAAGGTGTAGTCCGTGGCGCTCAAGTCGTTGTCGATGGTCTTGGGCACTCCCACGACTCGGCCGCCTGCCGCGTGCAGCTTGTTCGCAACTCCGAGCGTGTCCTCGCCGCCGATCGCCACCAGCGCATCGACGCCGAGGCTGTCCAGAGTCTCCGTCACCCGCTCGATGCCGGTCTTGCGGCCCGCTGAGCTGGCGCGGGCCAACGGGTTGGTCCGGGACGACCCGAGTATCGTGCCGCCGCGCGGAAGGATGCCCCGGACGGCCGCCACGTCCAGCACCATGGTGTCGCCCTCGAGCGGGCCGCGCCAGCCATCCCTGAAACCGATGAACTCCATCTCGTGCTCGGCCACGCCGGTTCGCACCACCGCACGGATCACAGCGTTCAGCCC
>JASHSO010000415.1 GCA_030038715.1 Streptosporangiaceae bacterium | reverse complement strand
GAGGTATTGGCACGGGTGTATGCGTACCTGGACGGCGAGATGGAAGACGCAAGCTGCGCCCAGGTGCGTGAACACCTCGAGCAGTGCGGACCGTGCCTGCGCGAGTACGGGCTTGAGGAACTCGTCAAGAAGCTGGTGCACAAGTGCTGCGGGCACGAGAAGGTTTCCGACGAACTGCGTGGCAAGGTCCTGGCCAGGATCGCCACCGTGCGAGCAGAGATCGAGACCACCGAGGTCCTGGCTGAGTAGCCGCGGACAACCTACAGACGCGCAGCCGTCACGTTACTCTAAGTTGCGACGGTGATCTGATCGCGCTGCGATCGAGCGAAACGCGACGGTTGCCGGGCACGCTGAGCTTGTCTGCCCGGGCTGGGCGCTGCGCCACCTGAGGGGGTGAGGCTTGGTCCGCCGGGCTGCGAGGCTGTACATCGGGCTGGTCGTGGTGGCGACCGGCGCGCTGGTGGCAAGCAGGCCGTTAGGCGCCTCCGGCCACCCGCACTTCTGGCCGGACCTCGTCGTCCTCCAAGTCCTCTTCCTGGTCTGCGATTCCACGCCAAATCCGGTGGCGTCGCGGCAGGCGAAGTGGTCGCCGAGCTCGTCGGCAACCCTGGCCGCCGTGGTGCTGCTCGGCCCGGTCGCGGCTGCCCTGGTCGGGGCCGTCTCGGTGGTGAGCATCAAGCGCAGGATCGCGCTGCCCGAGCGGCTGTTCAACGGGGCCATGGGCGCACTGTCCGGCCTGGCAGCTGGCGAGACCTACCTCGCGCTGCACGACGGCCAGGTGGGCTTGCCGGTGCTCAGTCACTCGCCGTGGAAGATCATCCTGCCGTTTGCGGCGGCCGCTGCCGCGCACGTGCTCACGAACCAGAGCCTCATCTGGGCCATGTACCGGCTGGACCGCGGCCCCGGGATGCTGCGGCGGGAAGCGCTGGAGTCCAGCCTTCCCCTGCTGCTGGTTTCCGACCTCGGCTACGCCGCTCTGGGCCTGGTCATCGCCTCGCTGTGGCAGGTGATGGGCCCGTTCGCCGCACCGCTTGTGCTGGTGCCGCTGTTCGTGGCGCGCTGGGCCATGGGCCAGTATGCCGAGCAGCAGCGCGCATATGCGGCAACCATGAACGCACTCTGCCAGGCGGTGGAGACCAAGGACTTCTACACACGCGGCCACGGTGACCGGGTGTCCCGCGGCTCCGGCATGATCGCCAGGCAGATCGGCATGCGTCCGCAGCGCACCGAGGCGATCATGTTCGCCGGGATGCTGCACGACGTGGGCAAGCTTGGCGTGCCAACCCAGGTGCTGCAGAAGACCGGCGCGCTGACCGAGGACGAGTACGCGACCATCCAGTTGCACCCGATGCGCGGCCTGGAGATCGTGCGGGAGATCGGCTTCCTGAACGAGGCACTGGCCGGCATCATGCACCACCACGAACGGATCGACGGCCGCGGCTACCCGATGGGCTTCGCCGGGCACGAGATACCGCTGTTCGCCCGGATCATCGCCGTAGCCGACGCGTTCGACTCGATGACGTCGACGCGGTCTTACCGCGAGGCCAAGACCATCGAGGCGGCTATCGACGAACTTCGTAACGGCGCCGGAACGCAGTTCGACCCGCTGCTGGTCGAGGCGTTCATCGCTGCCGTGAAACGTGAGGGCTGGCGGCTGCCCGAACCCGCCGGGGTTCCGGCTGACTTCTCGACCATCACGGTGCAGGATCACGACGACCCTACATCGCCGCTGCGTGTCGTGGAGATGCCGTGACCAGTCACTCAGCCGCCGACCGCTGGGCGTACTGGCAAGCGCTGGACTCCGGCCGGCTGCTGCTGCTAGGCGCGGCCGGAATGCTGGTCGTCGCGGCGTTCGCCAGCACGACGATCCAGGCGAGCGGAGTGCAGTGGCGTACTGCACTGGCCTTCGGGGGCTTCATCGCCTTCGGCGAGCTGCTCAGGCTGGCGCTTCCCGGCGGCCGGGAGGCGGCGCCCATCGCGATGGTGGGCGCGATGTCCTATGCGCTGCTGCTTCGGGTCCCGCCCTATGCCTCCGGCACTCCGGTGGATCGTTCGCCGTTGCTTGTCATCGCGGTGGCGGCCGTAGGCATGGCGGTGGGCGCACTGCCGCACGTAGCAGCCGGCCGCCCGGCAGGCCTGACCGGCATGTGCACGCGGCTTATCGCGGTGGCCTGCGTGGCGTTCATCTTCCGGCCCGGCCTGGCCGGCTACCTCGTCAGCCAGCACTATGAGCGCCCGTGGTACGTGGCGCTCGCCGTGATGGGGCCGCTGGTCGCGCTCGGCTGGCTGGCCGACACCGTCATAGGGGCACTGATCAGGGCGGATGACGTCGGCGCACGATTCTCGGTCGCGCTTGTCGACGAGCTGAGCCTGCAATGGCTGCTGGGCGCGGCGGTCTGCGCCTCGGTGCTCATCACGGTGTTCGGCGCCGAGGTCATGGGTCTCGCCGAGCTCGCCGTGTTCCTCGGCCCGCTGCTTGTCACGCAGGTGGCGTTCCGCAGGTATGCCGGGATCCGCGCCACCTACCTGCAGACCGTCCGGTCCCTGGCCAGGGTCACCGAGGTCGCCGGTTACGTCGAGGAGGGGCACTCGCGCCGGGTCAGCCGGCTGGCCGTCGCTGTCGGGCGCGTCCTTGGCATGAATGAGCCCGACCTGCTCGCGCTGGAGTACGCCGCGCTCATGCATGACATCGGCCAGCTTTCGTTGGCCGAACCCATCCCCGGTGGCGCCACGCTGCTGGTGGGGGCCGCCGATCAGCAGCGGATAGCCGAGCTCGGAGCCGACGTCATCCGGCAGGCCGGAGTGCTCGACGACGTGGCCGAGCTGGTTCGCTGCCAGAGCTGGCCGGCCCGAGGGCACCACCCCCCGCCGTCGCGCGGCAGCATGATCATCAAAGCGGCTAACGCGTTCGACGACATGGTGGGCAGCTCTACCGACAGGGAGCGGTCGAACGCCGCGCTCGACCGGCTGCGCCTCGATCCGGCCAGCTACGACAAGGTAGTCGTGGCGGCGCTCGCCGAGGTTGCTGGGCGTCGGACGGCCTGGCGACTGTAGGCTGCCTCAGTGCTCGAATCGGTCCTTGTCGCCAATCGTGGCGAGATCGCCCGGCGCGTCATCAAGACCGCGCGCCGCCTAGGCGTGCGCAGCGTGGCGGTCTATTCAGAAGCCGATGCAGGCCTGCCGTTCGTGCGCGAGGCCGACGTGGCGGTGCCGATCGGGCCGGCCCCGCCCGGTAGTAGCTACCTGGACCAGGCCGCCGTGCTGGATGCCGCGCGCAAGACCGGCGCCGAGGCCCTTCACCCCGGATACGGCTTCCTGGCGGAGAACGCCGAGTTCGCAGCGGCCGTCCTCGCTGCCGGGCTGACCTGGATC
Organism: Streptosporangiaceae bacterium; assembly: GCA_030038715.1. GTDB lineage: Bacteria > Actinomycetota > Actinomycetes > Streptosporangiales > Streptosporangiaceae > JAJYUU01. The sequence continues at coordinate 3,292 of JASHSO010000415.1, read as the reverse complement.
GGCCCGCGCCCGGCGGCGATGGAGCAGATGGCCGACAAGATCAATGCCAGGAACCTGATGGAGCAGGCCGGGGTTCCGGTCTCGGCCGGCACCCGGCAGCCGGTGGCCGACGTGGCCGCGGCCCTGGCTGCCGCCGAGCGCATCGGCTATCCGGTCATGATCAAGGCCTCGGCCGGCGGCGGCGGCATCGGCATGAGCGCCGCGGCTGACCCCGCACAGCTCGCGGCAGGCTTCGAGACCGCGAGGTCGCGGGCCGAGCGGTTCTTCAGCAGCCCTGACATCCTGCTTGAGCGCTTCGTGCCGCGGGCCCGCCACGTCGAGGTGCAGATACTAGGGCTTGCCGACGGGCAGGTGCTGGCGCTCGGCGAACGCGACTGCTCGGTGCAGCGCCGCCATCAGAAAGTAGCCGAGGAGACGCCGAGTCCCGGCATCGACAGCCAGCTACGCGAGCGCATGCTGGCCGCGGCCGTGCGGGCTGGTCAGGCGGTCGACTACCTGGGCGCCGGAACCGTGGAGTTCCTCGTGGACACCCAGGTCGGCGACTTTAAGTTCCTGGAGATGAACACCAGGCTGCAGGTGGAGCACCCGGTGACCGAGTTGGTGACCGGCATCGACCTGGTGGAGCAGCAGTTCCTGATCGCCGAGGGCGCCGACATCAGCTTCGATCCCGCCAGCATCACGCCGTCCGGTCACGCGCTGGAGCTGCGCATCTACGCCGAGGACTCGAGGCGCTTCCTGCCAAGCCCCGGCACGATATCCGCGTGGAGCGAGCCCGCCGGGCCGGGAGTGCGGGTCGATTCCGGCTACGAGTCGGGCAACCCCGTTACTCCCTTTTATGATCCCTTGCTGGCAAAGCTGTGCGTCTACGGGGCCGACCGGCCGCAGACCCTGGATCGTGCCAGGGCAGCAGTGGCCGCGTTCGTTGTCGGCGGGCTCAAGACCAACCTGGAATTTCACGCGGACCTGCTGGAGTCCGCCGAGTTCATCTCCGGCGATTACGACACGTCGCTGGTCAGCCGACTGCGCCCCTGACGCGGGCGGGACGGCGATGATGGAGCGCAACCGGCTAGCAAGTGGCGGGAGGGTTACGTGACAGAGGTCCGCGCGGAGATGGTCGCCAACGTGTGGAAGGTGGTGGCGGCCGAGGGCGAGGAGGTAGCCGACGGCGACACGCTGGTGATCCTGGAGTCGATGAAGATGGAGATCCCAGTGCTGGCGGAGGACTCTGGCAAGGTCACCAGGCTGGCCGTCGCCGAGGGCGACGTCGTGCAGGAGGGTGACCTGATCGCGGTCATCGAGTGACTGCTCAGACGCTCATCGTCGACCGGGGATAGGCGTCGTCCGGGTCGGTGACGACGTTGACCAGGTAGGGCACACCCGAGGCTAGTCCTCGGCGCAGCGCCGGGGCGATGTCCGCGGCGGACACGACCAGTTCCCCCGCCCCGCCGAGCGCCGTCACTACCTGGTCGTACCGGCAGCCGGGCTGCAGGTCGGCTGCGACGTCATAACCGTAGAGGCCGCGCATCGGATGCTTCTCCAGCCCCCAGATGCCGTTGTTGCCGCAGACCATGACGACCGGCAGCCGGTGCCGGACCAGGGTGTCGACGTCCATCAGCGAGAAGCCTGCCGCGCCGTCGCCGAGCAGCAAAACAACCTGTGCGCTCGGACGCGCCAGCCGGGCGGCCATCGCGTAGCCGAGGCCGGTGCCGAGGCATCCGTACGGACCGGGGTCCAGCCAGCAGCCGGGCTGCTCCGGCTCCAGGTACTTGCCCGCGTAACTGACGAAGTCGCCGCCGTCGCCGATGACCACGGCATCCGGCTCGAGCAGACCGGACAGCTCGCCGTAGACGCGCAGCGGGTGAATCGGCTGCGCGTCACTGTGCAAAAGCACGGCGTCGGCCGCGATTGCCTTGGCCGTAGCCGCCTGCAGCCGGGGCAGCCAGTCATGCACCCACGGCATCGGGCCGCTCTCGGCTGCCGCTGTCACGCCGTCCAGGGTCGCGGCCAGTCCGCCGACCGCCGAGCCGGCCAGCGTGCAGTGCGTCGCGATCTGGTCGGCGGCATCGGCCAAGTGGACGACCTTTGCCTGCGGCGCCCCGTTCCGGCCGCCGAACTGGCCGTATCCGAGCCTGAAGTCCAGCGCCGTGCCAGCGACGATGACCAGGTCCGCCGCGCCGAACGCCACCGACCGAGCCCTGGTGACCAGCAGCGGATGGCGCGGCGGGAGGATGCCGCGGCCCTGCCCGTTGGCGATCACGGGCAGTTGCAGCTGCTCCGCCGCAGCCCTGGCGGCGTGTTCGGCCCGGTCCAGCCAGACGTCTGAGCCGAGTACGAGCACCGGCCGGTCGGCGGCGGCCAGCAAGTCCGCGATGTGCTCGATCGCGGCTGGGTCGGGCCGGCCGTCGTTCTCGTCGCTGGGCTCGCCGGCCGCCTGCGCGCTGCCTTGCGCAGCAGCGCCGAACATGGCCTCCAGGCTGATATCGAGAAACACCGGGCCGCGGTGCCGCGCGGTCGCCAGCCGGAACGCCTCGTCGACCGCGGCACCGACGCGACCGGGTTCGTGCTCGGTCCACGCTCGCTTAGTGACCGGCGCCAGCAGCGGCGGGTGGTCAAGCTCCTGCAGGCTGCCGGTACCCCAGCGCAGGTCGGACGCCCTGCCCGCAAGCACAACTACGGGCGCGCCGTTGAAGTGCGCCGTGGTGACAGCGCTGATCCCATTCGTGACACCGGGCCCTGCTGTCAGCGCCGCGAGGCCGGGGGAGCGGGTCAGCCGGGCCGTCGCCTCTGCTGCAAAGACGGCGGTCTGCTCGTGCCTGACCGCCACGATCGGCATCGGCGGGTCAGCCTGCACGGCTCCGTCGTAAACCGGGAAGACGTGCAGACCCGAGAGGGTGAACACGGTCGTCGCGCCGTGCCGCCTGGCCGCGGCGACCGCCTGAGTACCGCCGTGCGCGGTCGGCTGCTCCTCGCTCATGCCGTGACGCTACCAGCTAGTAGATCAGCCTGCCCTCAGGCGCTTTGCCGCCCGCCGGACCCGGTGGTGGCCTGCGATGATGGCTAGGTGCCCACGCTAACCGACCTCGCTTTGCGCGCCAGGCTCATGCCCGGCGACATCGAGTGGCTGCACGCGCTGGTGTCGGACTGGCAGCTACTGGCCGACCTCTCGTTCGCCGACCTCGTGCTATGGGCACCGTTGCCGGACACGAGCTGGCTGGCGCTGGCTCAGATGCGCCCCACGACCGCGCCGACCGCGCTGCCCGACGACGTAGTCGGGACGATCCGTCCGGCCCGG
>JASHSO010000035.1 GCA_030038715.1 Streptosporangiaceae bacterium | reverse complement strand
AGCCGCAGCGCATCCCCAGGCGCGCCCTCGTCCAGGAAGAAGCGGCGGAACACCTCATCGTAGGTCGGGATGTCCTCGCGCCTGCCGACTAGAGTCGTCCGGCCGGCCCAGTACAGGTCGAGCAGATCCCCGGGATCCAGCGGTGCCATCGCCGACGTGTAGGTCAGCAGGTCGCCGGTACCGACGGCAAGCCCGGCGGCGCGCAGCGCCCGGCCAAAACCGATGAGCACAGCAGCGAACTCGGCGTGCTCAGGCACCTGCGGTGATCTCCGCCAGGTTTTCGCGAGCCGGGTCGAGGTCGTCCCTGTCCTTGATCACAGCGCCGAGTGTGTCTTCAGCGGCCGATCGAGTGAGTTCGGTCTCCCCGAGGAACTCCAGCGTTCGCACCCAGTCGATGGTCTCGGCCACCCCCGGAGGCTTGACCAGGTCCAGCTCGCGCAGCCTGTGCACCGCAGCCACAACCTTCCTGGTTAGCGCCTCGGTGGCGGCAGGCTCGCGGACGAGCACAATCTCCACTTCGCGTTCCGCCGATGGGTAGCCGATCCAGTGGTACAGGCAGCGGCGGCGCAGGGCGTCGTGCAGTTCTCTGGTCCTGTTCGAGGTGAGGATGACGGCTGGCGCCGACTTCGCCCTTACGGTGCCAATCTCCGGGATGCTGATCTGAAAGTCGGAGAGGATCTCCAGCAGGAAGGCCTCGAACTCATCGTCGGCTCTATCGACCTCGTCGATCAGCAGCACAGCCTGGTCTCCGGACTTGATCGCCTCAAGCAGGGGCCGCTCCAGCAGGAACTTCGGCCCGAACAGCTTGTCTACCGACTGCTCGTCCGCAGCCTGACGTTCCGACAGCGCCCGGATCTGCAGCATCTGGCGGGCGTAGTCCCACTCGTAGAGAGCCTGGCTGGTGTCTATGCCCTCGTAGCACTGCAGTCGGATCAACTTCTTGCCGAAGATCTCCGCCAGCACCTTGGCTACCTCGGTTTTGCCGACGCCGACTTCGCCCTCGAGTAGGACCGGCCGGTGCAGCGACAGCGACACAAGCAACGCCGTGGCAAGGCCACGATCGGCAAGATATCCACCGTCGCGCAGGCGCGCCGTCAACTCACCGACGGATGCTGGATAGTCCACAGCGCGCTCCTCGCCGTCGGCTGCTCGATCTGCTGTCGGGTGCCGCGCGTCAGTGCCGTGACTCGGTCGGACCCATGACAAGGTCTGCGACGCTGCTGGAATCGGGACCGATCTTGCCCTCGCGCCGAAGCTTGGCTCGCCATGCGGCGGTCAGGTCGGCACCGGCGGCGAAGTCATCAAATCCGACATCTGACATCTTCTTACAGCATTTCTCGGTCGCTGCCGCATCGTCGAGGTCGGCGGCGGCCTGCCCCTGACCGCGCCAGATGACGCGCAACACGTCCAGCGCCGCCACGTCCAGCGCTTCGCCGGGCTCCGCACTCATGATCGCCATCCCTCCAAGCGGGCCACGCCGCCCTAGACTGACTCTAGCTCCGCGTGTGGGACCGGAGCGAGTCGGGATTAATCGATCCCTTAACCGGACCGGCCCAGGCGAACGGCGTCGTGCGGTTCGCCGGGCGTCACGATCCGTCCACGGCCGTCCGCGTGTCGGTAAGAGCTTGGAGTTCGGCGGCTGGCGGTATGGCCGACGGCGAGCGGTCGCCGCCGCCACGCTGGCCGCGGTGGATCGTGACGGCTTTCGCGGTCCGGCTGCAAGATGCGGTAGCCCTGGACGCGGTCTGCGACGACCTGGCCGACGTCGTGGAGAAGGCTCTAGAACCGGCGCACGTGTCGGTGTGGATCCGGGCAGGCGCACCGCAGTGAAGCGGGGCAGAGTGCGCGGGCGCAGCCCGTTCCCTTCCTAAATTTGCCGTGTCAAAGCACCGAGTCGCGCCGAAGGGCCGGCATGATGGGTTGGGCGCCGATGCCGGGCTGGCGGCGCGCCGCGAATGGCGAGGAGCTGATCATGACCGCGGGCACAATGACAGACGTGCAGGAGATTACCTTCACCAGCGACATGACCGTCGAGCTCGTCAAGCACGCCGCATCCGATGCCGACGTGGTCTGGGCAGCCCGGGTGTCGACCAAGGGTGAGCAGTCGCTGGCCGAGATCGACGCCAATCCTGAACGGTCGGCCGGCCTGATCAACTACCTGATGCGCGACCGGCACGGCACCCCCTTCGAGCACTCGTCGATGACGTTTTACGTGCATGCGCCGATCTTCGTGTTCCGCGAGTTCATGCGGCACCGCACGTTCTCCTACAACGAGGAGAGCGGGCGCTACCGGCAGCTCGACCCGGTGTTCTACGTCCCTGGGCCGCAGCGCAAGCTGATCCAGACTGGCAAGCCGGGAGCATACGAGTTCGCTGACGGCTCGCCCGAGCAGCACGCGGTGGTCCGGCAGGCTGTCGAGGCGGCATGCCGTCAGTCGTACGCCGCCTACCTGGAGATGCTCGAGGCTGGCGTCGCGCGCGAAGTCGCCCGCACCGTGCTGCCGGTCGGCCTCTACTCGTCCATGTACGCCACCTGCAACGCCCGGGCCCTGATGAACTTCCTGTCGCTGCGAGTGCGGCACCCAGGCGCCACGTTCCCGTCGTTCCCGCAGCGCGAGATTGAGATGGTTGCCGAGCAGATGGAGGCGCAGTGGGCACGCCTGATGCCGCTGACTCATGCGGCTTTCGAGCGGAACGGGCGCGTCTGCCCGTAGCCCGCCAGCCGTTCGCTGGCGCGTGAACTGTCTGCGTCCGCTGCAGGGTGCGATGCTGGCAGGCATGGATCTCGGCTTCGGCGGCGAAGTAGCAGACTTCTATCACCGCTATCGGCACGGGTACCCGGACGCCGTATTTGACATCCTGGCCGATGCTTTCCAGTTGAGCGCCGAGGACCTGGTGATCGACCTGGGCTGCGGCACCGGCCAGCTTGCGTTGCCCATCGCCAGCCGGGTCCGAGCCGTTGTCGGCGTGGATCCAGAGCCGGACATGCTACGGCGGGCGCGCCAGGCGAGCCAGGAGGCGGCCGTTCCGAACATCAGCTGGCTGCTCGGCGGTGACACAGATCTGCCAGCGCTGCAGTTCCTCTGCGGGAAAGCATCGATCGCCGCGGTTACTATCGGCCAAGCCTTGCACTGGATGAGCTACGACGAACTGTTT
>JASHSO010000414.1 GCA_030038715.1 Streptosporangiaceae bacterium | reverse complement strand
ACCGGGCCGCGAGTCCCGACGCCTCCCACACGGCCCAGAGCACGTCGTGCGGTGTGCCGTCGCGCTCCGCCGCACGGGCTGCCGCGAGCAGTGACGCCACTCTCCTGGCCGGCGCCGCGGCGGGCAACCCGGCCCGGTCCAACTCGCCGGGATCGCGCAGCGCCGCGGCGAGCGGCTCGGGCACGGGCGGCTCGCTTGCTGCCCGCGCCGCCAGTTGGAGCTTGCGGACCAATCTGCGGACTGCGATGGTGTCGGTACCGCCGAGCGGACTTGTCAGCAGCTCGGCTGCAGCCTGCTCAGTCAGCGACTCCGGCGTTACGGCACAGCCGAGCAGCTGCAGCAGTGGCCTGGTACCCGGCTCAGCCGTCAGCGGCAGGTCATCGCCCGGCACGCTCACGGGTACTCCTGCCGCAGTAAGCGCACGTTGTAGCGCCGGGGCCTGGCGGACCGCGGACCTGACCAGGACTGCCATCGAAGACCACGGCAGGCCGTCTATCAGGTGCGCGCGGCGCAGCGTGTCGGCGATTGCCGCAGTCTCCTGGCTGGCGCTCGCGGCGATCACGATGCGGACGACGCCCGCTGCGTCGCCGGCCGGCAGCAGACTCCTGTGATCTCGGCTGGCGGCCGCGCCGTGATGGCCTAGCGCTACGGGCAGCCTCGCCGCGACCCTGCGGGACGCCGCGAGCAACGCGGGCCCGCTGCGCCTGCACGTCTGCAGCGCCACGACGTCGGCGGGACTACCGTCCGCCCGCCGGAACCGGTCGGTGAACCTGCCCACTGCATCCACATCTGCGCCACGGAAGGCATAGATGGACTGGTCGGGGTCGCCGACGGCGATGAGTTCGCGTCCGTCGCCCGCAAGCTGCATCAGCAGCTCTTCCTGCGCCGGGTCGGTGTCTTGATACTCGTCGACGAGCACGCAATCATAGGCCTCGCGTTCGCGCGCCCGGACGGGCCGGCGGCGTAGTAGCGCGCCCGCTATCCGGACGATCTCGGCGTAGTCATAGGCGGGGACCGGCGCGAGGTCGAACCTGGCCGCGTAGCTGCCAAGGAAACGCCCGGCAGCAACCCAGTCGTCCCGGCTGCGCAGTTTGCCCAGTGCCGCGAGACCGCTGCCATCGAGGCCGCGCTCGGCGGCGCGCATGAGGAAGTCCCGCAGCTCTGCCGCGAATCCCTGCGTGCCGATCGCCGACCGCAGCCGCTCCGGCCAGTTGCCGGCGCCGTCACTCGCCTCGCCGCGCAGCAGACGCCGAACCTCGAGCAACTGCTCCGGCCCGGTCAGCAGCACCGGCGGCGGCTCGCCGGCCAGTACGTACTCACGCCGCACTAGCGCGTAGGCGTAGCTGTGAAAGGTCAGCGCCAGCGGTTGCCTGAGCGTCCGGCCGAGCCGGGAGCCGATCCGATCGCGCAGTTCCTCGGCAGCCTTCCGGCTGAACGTGAGCGCTAGGATGCGGCCCGGGGCCACGCCGCGGCGAACGACGCGGTCGACGACCGCTTCCACGATCGTCGTCGTCTTGCCCGTACCGGGTCCGGCCAGCACGAGCAGCGGCCCGCCGGCATGCCGGACAACCCGGCGCTGCGCCTCGTCAAGGCGCAGCGGCTCGCCGGTCGGCGCTGGGCGGCGTACCAAGCGATAAGAGGGCGGCGCGGCGGTCTGCATAGTGCTACGCATTCCAGCAGAGGCCACCGACAGCGCCCGGCTAACGACACGCCAGCGCGTGTGACACCAGGAAGTGGCGGGCTCACCCGGGACGCGACGCGCGACGTGCGGTGCGTGTCACGCTAGGCGCTCCAGCGGGCCCGCCCCATGTCGATCCGCGGCATCCCGCCCCGAGTCTCGCGCAGCGGCGTGCCCTCGGCCTGATACCTGGCCAGCGCTGCGTTCTCGTGTCCGCGCAGCAGCGAGCCATCCGCGTGCACGACCCGCCACCATGGAACGGCACCACCCCACACCGCCATCACCCGGCCCACCTGACGCGGTCCGCCCGCACCGAGGTACTCGGCCACGTCGCCGTAGGACATGACGGCGCCCGGCGGAATCGAGTCCACGACATCAAGAAGCCGGCTGACGTACTCATCGAGCGCGGGCTCCGGCTCCCTCACTTCGGGCCCGCTGCGTCATCTCCGCCGCGTGGCGCGGCATGACGGCCCGCGGCAGGCGGCCTGACGAGATCCGGCTCGCCAGCAGCCAGGGGGACCGGGGGCTGCGCCGCCGGACCTGATTCCTCGCGCAACGCGAACAGCCTGCTGCTCGCGAATCCCACAACTGCCAGGCACCCGGCACCAAGCATGCAGTACAGGACCAGTTCCGCGGGCCCGCGGGGTGGCACTGGCAGCGGTGGTATCGCGGCGACGCCGCCGCCGAAATGGCTGGCCGCCTTCAGGCCGACGGCAGGCGGGCCAGAGTCGGCGATGCGGCCGGCGGCGGCCAGGGCCGCGGCAGCGTCGACGATGCCGAAGCCGATCTGCTTGTCGTAACCGCCAGGCGGTCTGCTGGCGACCGCCGTTGTGCTGGTGATGGCCGAGATGACCTGCGCGTCCGACAGCCCCGGGTACTTCGACTTGATCAGAGCCGCCACCCCAGCGGTCAGCGCGCAAGCCGGACTGGTGCCGCTCACCAGCCAGTATTGTCCGTTCCGTCCCTGCGCGGGCACGTCATAGCCCGGTGCCGCGACCTGGACTGACAGGTTGTCGCTGGAGAAGCCATCCACCTGACCCTGGGCGTTGACAGCAGCCACGGCGAGCACGCCAGGGTAGTTGGCCGGGAACGAGTAAGGCGCGTGGCCGGTGCGGACCGCACCTGCTTGGTCACCCGAGTTACCCGCGGCGGCCACCACGACCACCTTGTGATCGTAGGCATCCTGCAGCGCCTCGCGGACCGGCGCGCTCTGCGCGCCGTACCCCAGCGACATGCTGATCACGCTCGCGCCGTGGCTGACCGAGTACCGGATCGCCTCGGCCAGCTCCCGCTGGCCTTGGCCGACCGACTCGTGCTCGTACGCCGAGTAGTTGGGGTCCGTCGCGTCTGCGATCACCCTGACCGACAGCACCTTGGCACGCGGCGCTGTGCCAAGGATGCCGCTGGTTCCGCCGTCGTGCCCGTGCCCGGCTATCAGCGAGGCCATCCAGGTGCCGTGCACTCCCCAGTTCGGATTCGTAGCCGGCGTGTCCACCCCGGAGAGATTCACTTCGCCGATGACCGACCCGGCCAGGTCGGAGACGTCGGGGTTGACCCCGCTGTCGATGACCGCGACCACGACGTGCTGGCCCTCGGTTACCGCCCAGGCAGGCTGCACGTTCATCTCGTCGAGCACCCATTGCTCGGCGTTCCGCACGCTGTCGGCACCAGCCGGGACTGCAAGCGCGAGGCCAGTCGTCAGCAGCCCCGCCAGTGCCACCAGCAGCGCGCCGAACTGCCGGGCACGCAGGCGCAGCAAGCTCAGCATCCTGGCGCTCCCGGACACCGAGGCTGAGGTGGCTTGCTGCCGAGGACCCTGCTGGCGGCGCGGGCCAGGCCATCGGCCAGGCTGACCATCTCGTGATCAAGATAGGAATCGGTCGAGATCCGTACCAGCGGGCGTCCGTCACTGAATCCCGCCGTGGAGAAGATCACGTACGGGCCGGCGGCGGTCAGCGTGGAAAGTTGCCGCTGCCGGTCGCTGAACTCGCCGGCCAGGCTGTGGGCGACCGGCAACGCACTCAGCAGCTGGGCGTGGTCGCCTTCCTCGGCCGCCAAGTCCCTGACGGCTGCTAGCGCCGCCTTGGCGCTCGGCAACACCGCGATGCCCATGGTCGCGACCATGCTGCCCGAAGAGTCGGCATAGGTGGCTCGCATCAGGGCGGCGCAGCCAAGCTGTCCCACGATGCGGGCGGCCGCCGGGGCCAGCGACCGTGCGCAGTCCGTTGCCGTGCTGATGCCGAGGCGCTGCGCACTCAACTCCAGCGGGCGGCTGGCGAACACGTAGCCAGCCGGCAGTTGATAATCGACGGTGGCCGGGAATATCTGGCCGGCTGGCAAGGCCCGCCACCGCCTGCTCAACTCCCAGCTGACGATCTGCCGCTGCTGTGCCGCCGTGAACTGCCTGGGCAGCAGCTGATGTGCCACGCCGAAGACCGACACGGCCAGGCCGCACAGGCCGGCCACGAGCAGGATCACGAAGCTCGCCCGCCGGGCACTGTGCCGCGGTCGCTCCCGCTGCGACTGGGTGGACGCGCCCGACCGGAGAGGTGGCCCGGCCGGACCGCCTGGCCAGTCGTGGCGCTGAGTATGCTGCCAGGCCTGCGGCCGAGTACTGTCGCCGTCCGGCGGTCCCGGCTGCATTGTCACAACCGGGATTTTACGGCCTTGGCATCCGGGCCAGGCCGGGACGGAGCCGCCGCCGACGTCCCGGACTAGTAAGTGGGCAGGCTCGGGTCCACCTGGTCCACCCAGGCCAGCACTCCGCCGCCGACATGGACCGCATCGGCGTAACCAGCGCCCTTGACGACGGCGAGGCACTCGGCGCTGCGCGCACCGCTCTTGCAGTGCAGCACAATCCGCTTGTCTGACGGCAGCTTCTCCAGCGCCGCACCGTTCAGGAACTGGTCCTTGGGAATGAGCACCGAGCCGGGAATCGATACGATCTCGTACTCGTTGGGCTCCCGCACGTCGACGAGGAAGATGTCGTCGCGGCTGTCGAGCATGTCCTTCAGCTCGGTGGCCGAGATGGTAGAGCCGGAGGCGGCCCGCTGCGCGTCGGCCGACAGCAGGCCGCAGAAGGCGTCGTAGTCGATCAGCCCGGTGATCGTCGGGTTCTTACCGCAAATGGCGCATTCCGGGTCCTTGCGCACCCGCACGGCCCGGTAGCTCATCTCCAGCGCATCGTAGATCATCAGCCGACCGGCCAGCGGCTCGCCGACGCCAGTGATCAGCTTGATCGCCTCGTTGACCTGGATCGAGCCGATGGATGCGCACAGCACGCCGAGGACGCCGCCCTCCGCGCAGGAGGGAACCATCCCGGGCGGCGGCGGCTCGGGATAAAGGCACCGGTAGCACGGGCCGTGCTCGGCCCAGAACACGCTCGCCTGGCCGTCGAACCGGAATATGGAGCCCCACACGTATGGCTTGCCGAGCAGCACACATGCATCGTTGACCAGGTACCTGGTGGCGAAGTTGTCAGTACCGTCCACGATCAGGTCGTAGCCGGCGAAGATCTCCATCACGTTGTCGGTGGTCAGTTGCTCCTCGTGCAGCTGCACATGCACGTAGGGGTTGACCTCTGCGACGGCGTCCCGAGCCGACTGCGCCTTCGGCCGGCCCACGTCGGACTGGCCGTGGATGATCTGACGCTGCAGGTTCGACTCGTCAACCACGTCGAAGTCGACCACGCCCAGCGTGCCCACCCCGGCCGCAGCCAAGTAGAGCAGGGCCGGTGAGCCCAGGCCTCCCGCGCCGACGCACAGCACCCGCGCATTCTTCAGCCGCTTTTGCCCAGTCATCCCGATCTCGGGGATGATCAGATGACGCGAGTATCGCTTGACCTCGTCCACCGTCAGATCTGCGGCTGGCTCGACAAGCGGTGGGAGTGACACGGCGCTCTCCAGGTAGTCGCTTCGTTACCTGCGAAAAACAACCAGCGGGCGGCTTGCCGCATTCCACGTCACGCGCATGTCACCGGGGCTGAGTACAACTCCCGGCATGCAGCGCAACTCTCCCCCAAACGAATCCTCGCCGGCCGGCGCGCACGCGCCGACGCCCGCCGCGGTGCGGCTGCTCGCCGTTCCTGACCCCGCGCCACCCTATGACGATGCTCCGCTCGGCGAGAGCGAGCCCGTTCCCACCGAGTACTGCGGCGAGCGGAGCGACGGCCCGGCCGACGACAGCGATACCGAGCGCCGGGCGGCGGCCGACGGCCCGCCGCCAGCCCAGGGCTGGCCGAGCCAGTTCGCTCAGGTCCTCGCCGAAACGCTGGCCGGCTCACGACCACCGCAGCAGCTCATCCCCTGGACCACGGAACAGGCGCGGCGCCGGATCAGGCAACTCACGCCCACTCTCGCCACCGACCAGCGGCCCAGAGTGCGCCGGATCATGACTTCGGCACCGAGTCAGGACGTGCTGGAAATGACCGCCGTCGTCGGCTTCGGGCCGCGGGTGCGGGTGCTGGCACTGCGGCTGGAACGCACCGAACAGGGCCAGGCACGCCAAGCCGACAGCCAGTGGCGGTGCACGGTCATCGAGTCCGCGTGAGGCTCGCCGCAAGCCACGCCCAGCGCCGCCCCGTCATCGAGTCCGTGCGAGGCCCGCGCAAGCCAAGCGAAGAGCCACCAAGCGGCGCACGGTCACCGAGTCCGCGCGGCGGCTACCAGGTCGTGGTCCGGGACAGGCCCGCGCCAGCCCGTTCCCTCCTGCTATTGCCTGATGCGTGGGTCACCGTGGCACTGCTTAAACTTCCGCCCGGAGCCGCAGGGGCACGGCGCGTTCCTGCCCACGTTCGTGTACTGCCCATCGCGTGCGCCGGCCGCCGTCGTGCGGTTGGCCTGGCCT
>JASHSO010000413.1 GCA_030038715.1 Streptosporangiaceae bacterium | reverse complement strand
ATAGCGGCAGACGTGGCGAGCGCCGCGGACGTGCAGGCTCTGGTGGCCAGGACCGAGGATGCCTTCGGGCGGGTCGACGTGTTCTGCTCCAACGCCGGCATCATCGTGGGTGGCGGCGTCGAGGTGCCCGACGAGGCATGGCATCGCATCTGGGCGGTCAACGTGCACAGCCACGTCCTTGCCGCACGCGCGGTATTGCCCGGCATGCTGGCGAGAGGAGAGGGCTACCTGGTGGTCACCGCCTCGGCCGCCGGGCTGCTCACTCAGCTTGGCTCCGCGCCCTACGCGGTAACCAAGCACGCGGCCGTGGCGCTCGCCGAGTGGCTGTCCATCGCGCACGGTGACCAGGGCATCCGGGTGTCGTGCCTGTGTCCGCAGGCGGTGCAGACCAACCTGCTTGCCACCAGCGGCCGCGAACTCGGTACCGGTCCCGGACTAGGTGGCGATGTCAGTGGCGGCTCCGCCCAGGCGGCCGTAGACGGCGTCATGGCCGCGGACGAGGTCGCGTCGTGCGTGCTGGCGGCGATCGCCGCCGAGAGGTTCCTGATCCTGCCGCATCAGGAAGTCGCCAGCTACGAACGCCGCCGCGCCGATGACCGGGAGCGGTGGCTGCGCGGGATGCGGCGGATGCAAGCCCGCCTGGCCGGCGGTAGCGAATCGTCAGGGCCCGGCTGACAGCACTCTGCGGGGATGCGCGCCGTCGACGTAGCCGACGAACGGCGGGTAGATGTTGTAGCCAAGTAGCTCCTGCAGCCGCTCCGGTAGCCGCCTGACGACGTCGCGCGGCACCGCCAGGCAGTGGTTCTCCTGCTGGCGGAGCCAGCCGGCCGCGTACTCGAGTATCACGCCCAGGCGCGGCTTGTCTGTCCGGTTGGCGCCGCCGCCGTGCCACAGGCTGCCCAGGTAGAACATGACAGACCCGGGTGACATGACGGCGGTGCGCACCGCGTCCTCGGGCCCTGGCGTGCGTCCCGGCGCCCAGTCGTGGCTGCCGGGGATGAACCTGGTGGCCCCGTTCTCCTGGGTGAACTCGTCGAGCGGCCACATGGTGTTGACGACCAGCGGCGGGTGCGGCTCGGGTACCGGGTAGATGGCGTCGTCGCGGTGCAGCACCTGTGCCTGTTCGCCCGGCCCGATCCTGATCCCGACCGGGGCGCTGAGCTGGTAGTGCACCAGCACCCGGTCGAGCACCCCGAGCAGCAGCGGGTCTGTCGCGACCAGATCGAACATCCTGGTCTTGGCGAACAGCGCGTAGACACGCTGGGTGGAGTATCCCTCGAAGGAGTTGCGGCCGGTCGGCGTCGCGGCCAGCACTCGTTCGAGGTCGTCCTTGGCAGCCTGCACGCCGCCGGAGTCCAGCATGCCGGTGATCACCACGTAGCCGTCGCGCGTCAGCCGACGTGCCACCTCCTCGCTGGTGGCCGTCGCAGCCGGAATCGTCTCCATCGCTGCGAGCCTATGCCTTCGGGCGCAAGTCAGGCCGCCTCGCGTAGACCGCCGTTCTTGGGTAAGAGTGTTCCGCTTGATAGGAGTGCTCCGGTCGGGCAAGATTAGCCCCGATCTGACTAGGCTGCGGAGGTTCATGTGAATATCGGTCGTATCACTGCGGGCCTCGTCGTGGCCGGGGCCGTGGCTCTTGGACTGCCGGCGGCCGCGCAGGCCGCGCCCGGCCAGATTACTGTCGAGTCGGCAGGCAGCCCCTCCACCAACGTCGGCTTGCTCTCGGTCTCGCTGGCGTCGACGACCGCTATCGCGGGCATCTCGGTGGACCTCGTCGGACAGTCCCCCACCACGGGCAGCCTGTCCTTGCCAGACACAGCCTTCACCATGACAGGGACAGGCACCAATGGCACTTGGACCGTGACGTCCCCGATCACGACGTCGTTGCTGGCACTCGGCAGCTACACGATCAACGTCACCGTGACCTACCAAGGGGGCGGCACAGCGAGCGTCTCCGACGCGGGCACCCTGGCGTTCATCCTGTATCCGACGATCACCCTGTCGGTGAACCCGACGACTTTCTCGTTCGGGGACACCGTGACCCTGAGCGGTACAGACCTGGCCGTCTACCCAGACGGCAGCACGACACCGGCGGCCGTGTCAGGGCAGACGATCGAGTTCCTCGGCTCCAACGGATTCTCGACCACGACGGGCACCGACGGGGCGTTCAGCCTGAAAGTTCAGGCGGGGATCGGGCAGGCCCTGACGATGTACAAGAGCCCGCTCGACGTCGCGGGTGTCGCCGACAGCACGACTGCAGCCGCGACGTCCAACCAAGTCGCAGTCACCGTCGTCCCCGTCGCGCTGCAGTTCTCCGACTTGTCCAGGAGCCCGGCCACCGTCGGCTACCCGGGCGGTGTGACCATCTCGGGCGCCGCCAGCTACGACAGCGGAGGAATTTGGGTAGCGCTCGACGACCAGGGCATCATGGCCAGCGCCAAGGGAGACTACCTGTCCTGCCGCGGATGTTCCGGCAAGACGCCCGGCCCGTGGGCAGTTGGAACGGATATCAACGGCGTCTTCACGCTGACGATACCGGGACCGATCGGATCTGACACATACACCCTGGGCGCCGGGGTCCCCTTCGATGGCACCCCGTGGTTCACCGCCTCCTCGACGAAC
>JASHSO010000412.1 GCA_030038715.1 Streptosporangiaceae bacterium | reverse complement strand
GCGGCTCTGGCCGACGCAGTGCCCGCATGCGCGGACTCGCGTTCCAGCCCGCCGACCACTTCGTCCCACGCACGCTCCGCGGCCCGCAACTCGGCCCGCAACTTGCGGCTGCGAACCCGGTCGCCAGCGGCCACGGCCTGCCGTATGGCCACACGCAGTTCATCGATGCGGCGCTCCAGCATCTCCGGCGGCGTACCCATGGGCGGCACAGTACATGTTCCAGTCTTTCCCAGCAACTTCCTTAGAAGACCTGGCCTCGGCGGCCGTCGGGGCCGACCCGGGCGAGGGTCAGCCCGGCACGCTGCTATCTGCGCGGAATGTCATGCCTGTCGTAGTTCAGCCGAACCCAGCTACGCCCCCGCAAAGACCCACCTTCATGATCCCGAAGACTCGCCGTCACGGGCGACGGTCAAGTCTTCGCCAGGATGAGTTGATCAATCAGGCGAGTGCCAAAGACGACGGATGGCGCCCGAATTGAGTGGCATGTCCGGGCTCGCCAGCCAGACCGAGCCGGTCCCGGCGCCCAGTCGCCCGGCGGAACTCTGCCCCGGCCCGCAGAAGCCGCCGGCGGCCCGCCGACAGCGGCTGCGCGCCGACGAGACCGGGCGGCCGAGCACCGGGTTATGGTGGCGGCATGCCCGACCGCAAGGAGGTCATCGAAGTCGCGGGGCGCTCCGTCGCGATCTCCAACCCGGACAAGGTCTATTTCCCCCGAACCGGGCACACCAAGCTGGACCTGGTCCGCTACTACCTCAGCGTGGCTGACGGTGCCCTGCGCGGAGTGGCCGGCCGCCCGATGGTGCTCAAGCGCTTCGTCCACGGCGCAGACGGCGAGGCGTTCTTCCAGAAGCGCGCGCCGGCCAACCGGCCCGACTGGCTGCAGACCGTCGTGCTCAGCTTCCCCTCCGGCCGCACCGCCGAGGAGATCGTCGTTACCGACGCGGCCGGCCTGGCCTGGGTGACGAACCTGGGCTGCATCGACCTGAACCCGCACCCGATCCGCGCGGACGACATCGAGCATCCAGACGAGCTGCGGGTCGATCTCGACCCCGTTCCCGGCGTCGGATGGCCGCACATCGTCAACGTCGCGCTCGTGGCTCGCGAGGTACTCGCCGACTTCGGCCTGACCGGCTGGCCCAAGACGTCCGGGTCCCGCGGCATACACATCTACGCCAGGATCGAGCCGCGGTGGACCTTCACGCAGGTTCGCTCGGCCGCGGTCGCCCTGGCCAGGGAGATCGAGCGGCGCGCGCCCACCGAGGCGACGGCGAAGTGGTGGAAGGAGGAGCGGCACGGCGTGTTCGTCGATTACAACCAGAACGCCAAGGATCGCACGGTCGCCTCGGCCTACTCCGTCCGCCCGACTCAGGATGCCCGTGTCTCGGCCCCGCTGAGCTGGGACGAGGTCCCGGATTGCGACCCGGCGGCGTTCACCATCGACACCGTGCCGAAGCGTTACGCCGCTATCGGCGACCCCGGCGACGGCATCGACCAGAGCCCGGGCTCGCTCGCGCGGCTGCTCGAGCTGGCCGCTGCCGACGCGGCCGCGGGGCTGCCGGACGCGCCCTGGCCGCCGCACTTCGAAAAGCAGGAAGGCGAGCAGCCACGGGTCCAGCCATCGCGCCGCCGGACAGCGGCAGGTCCGTCGTCGCCGGAGGGGCCGGCGGTCCCGCCGCCCGCGCCAGGCAAGTCCACCGGCCCGACCGGCCGACGGCGCACGTCCATGCCGCTGGTAGAGGTCGCCCGCGCCGCGAGCCAGGCCGAGGCCCTGGCCGGCCTGGAACGGTGGAAGCAGCGGCACGCGGCAGCGGCGGCGCTGTTGCAGCCGGCCGACATCCTGGTCGATTCGATGCGCGGGCGGTCGTCCACCTGGACCAGGATCCGGCTCAACCTGCGGCACGTGCCCGAGGCCGAGCGGCCCTCGCAGGAGGCGCTTGAGGTGGACTTCGACCCGTGGACGGCAGGTGCACGCTGAGCTTCCTGCCGGGAACGCGCTTGGCCCGCCGCCGCGGCGCTCCCACTGTCCGCGGCCGGGTTAGAAATGCTCCCCCGGCCAAACTCGGCCCGGACGGCACCGAGCGGTACACGGCCTGGATCGGGGTCGGCGCCCTGGCGGGCCTGGCCGGCCCGGCCGCCTTCACGCTCGCCTGGGTCGTGGCTTCGCTCTGCCAGCCCGGCCGCGGGTTCGCGGAGGTGCAGATCAGCGGGCTGGCCGCGGACGACGCCCGCGATCCGTGGATCATGATCGGCGGATTCCTGGTCCTGGGCGGATGCGGAATCGGGTTCGGCCGGACGCTGTCCTTCGTGCTCGGCGGCCGGGGCCGGGCCGGGCCGGCCCCGGCCGCAATCCAGGCTGCTGGCGCCCTGGCGATCGCTGCGGGCCTGCTCCGTCGCGACCATGTCCTGCTGACCAGCGGGCCGCAGTCGTGGCACAACCACGCGCACGACGTGCTCAGCGCCGTCGTTTATGTGCTGCTCGTGACCGCCCCCGTGTTGCTGGCGTATCGGTTCCGCGCCGAGACGCGATGGCGCGGCCTGCCGGTCCCGCTCGTCGCGTCCGCCGTCGTCTCTGCAGCACTGCTCGTGGCGTTCTACTCGGCCCCGCACGAGAGCGTCGATGCCATCCTGCAACGGATCGCGGTCACGCTTCCGCTGGCCGCGATGGCAGCCGTTGCTGCCCGGCTGTTCCGGCTCACCCGCGCGAGCTCACCACCCGATGGTGATTGCGTCGGCGACGCTCATCCCGGCTGACCCCGGCAGCCGGAACGTGATCTTGTTCACCGCACGAGTCCGCAGGTCGATCGCGGCCACGGTAACCATCGGGCCGGTCTGTGGCGGGCCGGCGGCTCGCAGCGAGTACGGCACCAGCAGGTAACTCCCGCTCGGGTCGGCGGCCATCGGGCAGCCGAGCGCGTCCTGGCCCGATGTCGGCCCGGCCGCGGTCAGGCTGGCAATCGTCCCGGTCGGCCGACCGCGGGAGGTGGTGTACACGGCTATCTGCGTGACCCGCGAGGCCGGGTTCGCGCTGACTCCGCAGAGATACAACGAGGTCCCGCTGTGGCTAAGGATCACCGCGTCCAGGGCCGGTCCAGTTCGCCTGGCCCGCAGCACGAGCCGACCGTGCCGCGCCACCGAGCCGGCCCCGGCCGTCGTCGGCAGCACCCATACTCCCTGCCCGGTGACGGTTCCTTCGGCTGTCGTGGTGTCACCGGTGAAGGCCAGCAGTCGGCCGTCTGCCGACAGGGACAGGCCGCCAGACAGCGCAATCCGGCCGCCGGCTGAGCCGCCCACGCTCACCGGTGCCCAGCGCCGCACCGTGCCAGTTCCGAGCTTGAGCACGGCGAGGTAACCGGGTACAGCCTTCGAGCAGCTCCCCATGGCCAGCGCAACGGCGTTACCGTCCGCAGATGCAGCCATCGCCATGGCCTCGCCGCGCAGCACGGGGCCAAGCCTGGACAGCCCGCCGAGGCTGCCCTGTGCGCTGAGCGTCGCCCGGTAGAGCTGGGTGCCGCAGGTCCCGGCCAGCCGCGCGATCGCGAAGGTCCGGCTGCTAAGCGGCGCGACAGCCAAGGCCTGGGCGATAGCCGGTTGCGATACCAGCGCTCCGGTCGCTGCTAGCCGAACCTGCAGGAGACCGCCGGAAACCGCGCCGGAGGACAGCACGTCGTCGATGAAGAACCGCGGTGCCGCGGCCAGCCCTAGTCCGTCAGCGGCAGGCAGTGTTGCGGCGGTGCCGGGGGCGGCGGCAGCACCCTGCGCGGCTGCCGCGCACCCCGCAGTCCCCACGGTGACCACCAGCGCGACGGACGTGACCCGCCCGAGCCTGACTAACGCCGATCCGAGCATGACGCGCCTCCCGGCTGCGGTCCCGGCTCCCGGACAGTGCCCCTGCCTGACTGACGCCGGAACGCCAGCGATGGTTACCGCTAGCGGGCGAGCACGTTGCGCAGCCCGCGACCGGCGCCCCTATCCGACCAGCCCGATCAGCGTGGCGAGCAGCTCCAGGTGGTCGAGGTCGTGCAGGTCGAGCACTTGCAGGTACACCCGCGTGGCCCCGACAGCGGCGAACTCGGCGATCCGCCCGGCGACCTCTTCGGGCGTCCCGGCCAGCCCGTGCTGCCGCACCGACTCGGGGTCGCGCCCGATCGCCGCAGCGCGCTTGGCCAGCTCGGCGGCCGTCCGGCCGCAGCAGGCAGTCTGGGCGACCGAGTAGGTCATCGAGGCCTCGTCCCGTCCCGCGGCGGCGCAAGCCTCCCGGACCCGGTCGAACCCAGCGGCAGCATCGGCGACACTGCTGAAGGCCATGTTGAACTCATCGGCGTAGCGCGCGGCGAGCTTCGGCGTCCGTTGCCGGCCGCCGCCGCCGATCAGCACCGGCGGTCGCGGTCGCTGGGCCGGCTTGGGCAGCGCTGGCGAGTCGGTCACCGTGTAATACTTGCCGGCGTAACCGAACGACTGGCCTTCCGCTGTCTCCCACAAGCCGGTGATGACCGCTAGCTGTTCGGCGTACCTGTCGAAACGCTCGCGCAAGTCGGGGAACGGGACCGCGTACGCAGCGTGCTCGGCGTCATACCAGCCCGCGCCAAAGCCAAACTCGACCCGTCCGCCGCTCATCTGGTCGACCTGGGCGACACAGACGGCCAGCGGGCCGGGCAGGCGGAACATGACCGGGCTCACCAGCGTGCCGAGCCGGATCCGCGTGGTCTGGATGGCCAGCCCGGCCAGCGTGATCCAGGCGTCGGTCGGGCCTGGCAGTCCGCTGACGTGCCCCATCTTCAGGTAGTGGTCGGAGCGGAAGAACGCATCGAAGCCGAGGTCCTCGGTGGCCTTGGCGACCTTCAGCAACGTGGCGTACGACGCGCCCTGCTGTGGCTCGGTGAAGATTCGCAATTGCATCCCT
>JASHSO010000411.1 GCA_030038715.1 Streptosporangiaceae bacterium | reverse complement strand
GCTCGGGGCGGTGCCAGCCTCGGTGCTCGCCGCGGCGGAGGAGGAAGTCAACGGGGTGCTGATGGACGACCTCGAGGTGCGAGCGTTCCGCACCTCGATCGCCGAGGCCAGGGCGATGGGCGCGCTTGCCCTGTTCGGCGAGAAGTACGGCGAGCAGGTCCGCGTGGTGGAGGTGGGTGACTACTCTCGCGAGCTGTGCGGCGGCACTCACGTGCCCAGGTCGGGCAACCTCGGCCTGATCAAGATCCTCGGCGAGTCGTCGATCGGATCCGGTGTGCGCCGGGTCGAGGCGCTGGTAGGCCTCGACGCCTTCAGGTTCCTGGCGAGAGAGAGCATCCTGGTCAGCCAGCTGTCCGAGCAGTTCAAGGCACGGCGCGAAGAGCTTCCCGAGCGAATCTCGGGGGTTGTCACGAGGCTGCGCGAAGCCGAGCGTGACCTGGAGCGGCTGCAGTCGGCGCAGTTGCTCGGCGGTGCCGCTGACCTGGCCGGTAGCGCGCAGGACGTGAATGGCGTGGCCTACGTTGCGCACCGGGTTCCGGACGGCGTGCCTGCGGACGGAGTCCGGAAGGTCGCGCTGGACATCCGCGGCCGGCTGGCGGCCGACCGGCCCGGCGTGGTCACCGCGATCGGCGTGCAGAACGACCGCCCGACCATCGTGGTGGCGGTGAACGACGCGGGCAATAACCGTGGCCTGCGCGCCGGCGAGCTGGTCCTGGCTGCGGCCGGCGCTCTCGGCGGACGCGGCGGCGGCAAGGACGACGTGGCCCAGGGCGGCGGGATGCCGCTCGGAGCCGGCGCCGACGCGGCGATCGCCGAGGCGTTTAGCGAGGTTCGTGCCCTTATCGGGAACATTCGTGGTCCGGGTGCCGTAGGGTGAAGCCGTGCCGTATCCGCTTCGTGTCCATGATGAGACACGCGTTGGCCGGAGCGATGCCGTGAGGCCAGGTGTACGCCTTGGCGTGGACGTCGGCTCGGTGCGCGTCGGCATCGCCAGGAGCGATCCGGGCGGGACGCTCGCTTCCCCGCTGCAAACCGTCACGGCAGGGCCTGACGCTGTGCCCGCAGTCGCGCGACTTGCCACCGAGAACGAAGCAGTAGAAGTCGTCGTTGGCCTGGCCGTCAGCCTGAGTGGCCATGAGGGCACGGCCGCCGCCGATGGGCGGGCCTTTGCCACGGCGCTGGCTGCGCGGCTTGCCCCGGTCCCGGTCCGGCTCGTTGACGAGCGGTTTACTACCGTGCTCGCGCACGAGGCGCTACGGCGGGGCGGCCGGGATTCACGAGCCAGGCGCAGTAGCGTGGACACGGCCGCGGCAGCGCTGCTGTTGCAGGGCGCGCTCGAGTCCGAGCGCACGACCGGCGAACCGGCTGGTCAGCTGGTGAGCGCGGCAGGAGGCGTGACTACATGAGCCGCGAGCCGAACTCCGACCGGTCAGGGAGCCGGACCAGGCGGCGGGACTCCGGTGGGTACGAACCGCGCAATCCGTACTCCGGTCCCTACGACCAGCAGGGCGGTTATGACGAGCCGGACGATTACTCGCCACGCGATCCCTACGGCGCGCAGCGGCAGTACGGCGACTACGGTGCGCGGGACCAGTACGGTCAGGCCGGTCCCTACGGCGCGCAGGACCCCTACAGCCAAACCGATCCGAACGGCGGGCAGGACTCGTACGGACGGCGCGGTCGCTACGAAGGCCCAGAGCCTGACTACTACCCGGGGGACGCGGCGTACAGCAGGGACGAGTATCCGGGCCAGGCGGGCTACCCGGGCTATGGCGGCTACGACCGCCAGGCCGAGTATCCGGGAGAGGACGGCTACCGCCCGGCTCAGTACGGCGAGCGCGATTACTACGGCCAGCCCGACTCCGCCGGGTATGACACGGGCCGCGGCTACGGCCAGGGTGACTCCTACGACGCCGGCTACCGCGGCGCCGAGGAGGTTGACAGCTATCCGGGCCAGGGCCAGCACGGGCGCACCGATGACTACGGCGATTACGCGGAGGCGGCCGGGAGCGGGCAGCACCGATACGCGAGCGCTGATCCCTATGGTCAGGTTCCCGACGCCGATGGCTCGTTCGGCTGGCAGGAGCGGGGTGACGAGCGTGCCGGGGCTTCCGGGCGCGGCGCTCGCAGCAGGCACGGGGCCCGGCATGATCGCGCGGCTGACTATGAGGACGCGGCCGCCAGTCCCGGCGACGTCCGCAGTCGTGCACGGCAGGCCCCGGCCGACCCGGACGACCGCAGGCACGATGCCTTCTTCCGCGGCTTCGGCCGCGACGACGACGATCTCGGACGGTCCAGGCCCAAGAAGCGCGGTCGCGGAGGGATGGCTGCGCTCGTCGCCCTGATCGTGATCCTCGGCGTGGTCGGCGGTGGTGGCTACTACGCTTACAGCTGGTACGCCAAACGTCACGCGAGCTACACGGGCACGGGGTCTGGCTCGGTGACTGTTGTCGTCAAGCAGGGTGCGACCGGCGACTCGCTGGCGCCGGAGCTGGTCAAGCTTGGCGTGGTCGGCTCGGTCGACTCGTTCGCGGCCTACGTGCAGAACAAGACCGGCCTGCAGCCCGGCGAATACAGGCTGCACCTGCACATGGGAGACGCGCAGGCGTGGGCGATGCTGACCAATCCGAAGAACGCGATCGAGTCGAAGGTCACGATCCCCGACGGCGTGCGGTATTCGAAGTTCCTGCCGGAGCTGGCCAAGGAGAGCGGCATACCGCTGAGCAAGTTCCAGGCGGCCATCAAGGACACGGCTGCGCTCGGGCTGCCTGCCTACGCGCACGGCAACCCGGAGGGCTTCCTTTTCCCTGACACCTACGACGTCGTTCCCGGTACTACGACAGCCCTGCAGATCCTGCAGACTGCGGTCAAGCAGTTCAAGATCGAAGCGGGGCAGCTCAACCTGGCCGCTGCGGCGCAGAAGGCGGAGTTCTCCGAGGCGGACGTGATCATCGAGGCCAGCCTGCTGGAGGCCGAGGTTGGTCCGCAGTACTACAAGGACGTTGCCAGGGTCATCGACAACCGGCTCAACCTGGACATGAACCTCAACCTGGACAGCACGGTTGCCTACGCGACCGGCAAGTACATCTACGACCTGACGTCGAGCGACCTGAACGTCAACTCGCCCTACAACACGTTCAAGCACTTGAACTTGCCGCCTGGGCCGATTGACTCGCCGGACGTCGCCGCGATCGAAGCGGTGCTGCACCCTGCGCCGCAGTCTGACAACTGGATCTACTTCGTGACGGTGAACAAGAAGGGCCTGACCCTGTTCACCGACAGCCAGACGCAGTTCGACCAGTGGAGCGCCGAGGCGCAAAAGAACGGCCTGTGATCCGGTGGCCGCCAGCCGGGCGGCCGTTCTCGGCTCGCCGATCGCCCATTCGCTGTCCCCGGTGCTGCACCGGGCGGCGTACCGCGAGCTTGGCCTGACCGGCTGGTCGTACGACGCGATCGAGTGCGACGAGGCGAGCCTGCCCGCCCTGCTCGACTCGCTCGGCTGCGAGTGGGCCGGGCTATCGCTGACCATGCCGCTCAAGCGTGCGGTGCTGCCGTTGCTGGACCAGGCCGACCCGCTGGTAACCGAGATAGGCGCCGCGAACACGGTGGTCTTCGCCGATGGCGGGCGGCACGGCT
>JASHSO010000410.1 GCA_030038715.1 Streptosporangiaceae bacterium | reverse complement strand
GCCGAGCCATCGGGCGCCCACCAGTACCCGCGGCTGCGGCTCATCTCCTCGGCTGCTATGAACTCAGCCAACCCGAAGCTGACGCCCTTGGCGCCGCCGGGGTCGGCTAGCGGATGGTCCTCTCCGGTCGTGACATCGTGGATCCGGAGCACGCCGGCGCTGACATAGGCAACGAGCCTGCCCGCCGGATCGGGCCTCGGGTCCGCTCCCGGCCGGCGGCCACGAATCTCGCGCATGCCTCCGCCGACGACGTCGGCGAGGTATATCGTTCCTGCGAGGGTGAAAGCGGCCACAGTGCACGCTGCGTCGGTGGCGAATGCGACGATGCCGCTGGCCCGCTCCCGCACCCGTTCCCGGCGTGCCCGCTCGAGCGGATCATCGGGTGCGCTAGCGCTGCCGACCTGAGCCGGATCGGCGACCAGCCGTTCCCGACCGTCGGCAACGTCCAGCGCCCACAGGCAGTTGACCGGGTCCGTGCCGCTTCGGGACCTGAGGAAGATCACCGTCTGGCCATCGGGAGCGATCCGGAACGACCGCGGCTCGCCGAGTGAAAATCCCTGCGTGCGCGCCGCTTGGCGAGCATAGGAGTCGGTCACGGACTTGATCCTGCCAGTCAGCCGTCGGTGGCTGATCGCTAGGCTCGCGGGTATGACCAAACCGGACGGCAAGCGTCTGCTGCTCGTGCACGCGCACCCGGACGACGAGTCCATCGGTACCGGGGCCACCATGGCGAAGTACGCCGCAGAGGGAGCAAGGGTCACGCTGGTCACCTGCACGCTCGGGGAGTTGGGCGAGGTGATACCGCCCGAGCTTGCCAACCTCGCCTGGGACGCCGACGGAGGGCTGGGGGAGTACCGGATCGGCGAGTTGGCAGCGGCGTGCGAGGCCTTGGGAGTCGCCGATCACAGGTTCCTCGGCGGCGCCGGCCGCTGGCGCGACTCGGGCATGATGGGCACCCCTTCCAACGAGTGGCCGGGCAGCTTCTGGAGCGCTGACCTGGACGAGGCCGCCCGCGAACTGCTCGCCATCATCGAGGAAGTCCGGCCCCAGGTCTTGGTCACCTATGACGACAACGGGTTCTACGGTCACCCCGATCACATCCAGGCGCACCGTGTGACTCGGCGCGCGTTCAACCTCGCCGACGGCCTTGTCGGCAAGCTCTACGCGACGGCCATGCCCAAGTCGGTGCTTGCAGAGTCCATGGCGCTGTTCCAGGAGGGTGACAGCGAGGTCCACGAGGTGGGCGGGGCCGATTTCGCCAGGGTCGAGTCGGTGGAAGACCTGCCTTTCGGTACCGACGACGACGGGGTGACCACTGAGATCGATGCCAGTGACTACCTGGACGCCAAGCTCGCGGCGATGCGCGCTCACGCCAGTCAAATCTCGGTAGACAGCCCGTTCTTCGCGCTATCCGACAGGATCGGCCGACGGGCCCTGGGTACTGAGTACTACACGCTGCTCACCGGCACTGGCTGGCCGTCGCCTGGCGCTGCCAACCGGGAGACCGACCTGTTTGCCGGGCTTGACTAGCTGGCGGGCCGACGATGTTGGCTAGCCTTCGGGTGTGAATCGCACGGGCGGCGATAGCCGCGGCGGCAAGGACCCGGCACACGGAGTCAGCCTCGCCGTGACCGTAGGCGCTTATCTCCTGCTGTTCGCTCTTGGCGCGGTGCAGGGTCTGATCGGCACGTTCCAGTACGATCGCGGTCCGGCACCGGTCGCGGCCATCTGCTTCGGCCTCGCTATCCTGGCGACTTGCGTGCTCGGCTCCTGGGGCATGCAGTCAGCTAGCGGCGGCGTGTTGCCGGCCGTCGGCTGGTTCGCTGTCACGATCGTGCTGAGCAGCGGCAATTCCGGTGGCAGCGTGATCGTGACCAACACGTCGGCCGGGAAGTGGTTTCTTTTCGGCGGTGCGATCTGCGCGGCGGCCGGGGCAGTCTTCGGTTTCGCCCGCTGGTCTAGGGGGAGCCGCAGCCGCCGATCAGGAACCGCCGGTCGGCCTCCGGGCCGATGACGGGCCCCACCAGCTGCCGCCGGAACGCTGCACTACGCCGGGCGTCCTGCGGATACCGCTGCTTACGCTGACAGCCCGCCAGATGACCAGATCGACATCGCTGGTCCGGTCACCGGCGACGGTAGCAGCATCATGTTTCCCTTCACCTGGCGGCGGGATGGAGCCCAAGGGACTATCGAACTCGCGGTGTCCAATGGCCTGATCAGCCAGATGACGGTCCGCTTCGAGTAAAGCCTCGGTGCACCGCCCCAGTCAGTCGACGGCGCGCCTGGCGGGCGCTAAGACGTTGCCGCCGCAGAAATGAGGATTGCTTCCGATGCGGGTGTGACGGCCTTAGGGCGAACCTCCTTGGCGTGGGCCTGAGCAAGGCCTGCGCTAGGAGGAAGAAATGCTGAATCAGAACATCGCGCGTGGTCTGGCCACCGAGCAAGTGGCGCAGACTCGCCGTGAAGCCGCCCGCCGTCGGCTCGCTCGCCTGGCAGACTCCAGGCGCCAGCGCAGAGCGGAATCTGGCGGGCGAGTGAGCGGCCTGATCGCCAAGGCGGGCCGCGCCCCGCTGGTAGCGCGGGCGCCCAGCGGTCCATGGACGGCAATCCTGCCGAGTACCCGTCGCGGTGACGCTTCCTGAGGCTCGCCGGCGGGCCCCGCCGCCGTGGCCGCGTTCAGTCGGCCAGGTATTCCCAGCCGGCTGCCAGCCGAAGGCTTCGGCGCCAGCCTTTCCAGGGCACGCCGCTAAGGGCATGATCGAAACTCACCGACTGCGGATGATATCGCAGCCGTTCTCGCCGATCTTCGGCTGCGCTGTCGGCCGCAGGGTCCTCATGATCGGCCGTGTCGTGCCTCGGGCCCTCGTCAGTACGCGGTCCGCTTTAGCGAACCAGGCCCTCGACCTGGTCGATGGCCACGTCCAGGTCCTGCTCGCTGATGACCAATGGCGGCGCAAGCCTGATCGTGCTGCCGTGCGTGTCCTTTGCCAGCACGCCGCGCGCCGCTAGCCGCTCGCAGGCGTCCCGGCCGGACAGCTCGGCGAACTCGATGCCGGCCCACAGTCCCCGGCCGCGCACGTCCCGGACCTTGTCTTGGGGCAGCTCGTTCAGGCGGTCGAGCATGTGTGCGCCCAGCTTCGCCGACCGCTCCTGGTACTCGCCGGTCGCCAGCATGGCGATGACCTCGCGTGCAACAGCGCATGCTAGCGGGTTGCCGCCAAAGGTGGAGCCGTGCTGACCCGGCTTGAAGACCCCGAGCACGTCGCCGGAGGAGACCACGGCAGACACCGGGACGATGCCGCCGCCGAGCGCCTTTCCGAGGATATACATGTCGGGCACGACGTCCTCGTGTTCGCATGCAAACGTCGTGCCGGTCCGGCCCAGCCCGGACTGGATCTCGTCGGCGATCATTAGCGCGCCGTGGTCCGAGCACAGCTTGCGCACGCCGGCCAGGAACCCCGGCGGCGGCACGAGCACTCCCGCCTCGCCCTGGATCGGCTCGAACAGGACCGCGACGACGTTGTCGTCCATCGCCGACGCCAGCGCACCGAGGTCACCGTAGCCGACGATGCGGAAGCCCGGCGTGTACGGGCCGAAGGACTCGCGGGCGTCCGGGTCGGTGGAGAAGCTGACGATCGTGGTAGTCCTACCGTGGAAGTTGCCGTCGAACACTACGATGACAGCCTCGTTGCCGGGCACGCCCTTGACCTCGTAGCCCCACTTCCGGGCCGTCTTGATCGCGGTCTCGACCGCCTCAGCGCCGGTGTTCATGGGCAGCACCATCTCCATGCCGGCCAGCGCGGCCAGTTCGGCGCAGAACGGGCCGAACTGGTCATGCTCAAACGCCCTGCTTACCAGGGTGACCCGCTCGAGCTGCCGCTGCGCGGCAGCGACCAGGCGCGGATGGCGGTGACCGAAGTTGATGGCCGAGTACGCGGCCAGCATGTCGAGATAGCGTCGACCGTCGACATCCGTTACCCAGGCGCCCTCGGCGTCGGCGATCACCACCGGCAGCGGGTGATAGTTGTGCGCGCTATGCGCAGCCGCCTGCGCGCGTAGCTGTGCCGCTGTCCCGGTACCGCCCATGCCTGACATCACATGCCTCCAGACCCGACGAACTACTTACCTGAGTTCCAAGGTGCAGCACTTGGGCCCGCCGCCAGCCTTCAACAGCTCCGACAGGTCAACCCCGATCGGCGTGAAACCAGCGTCGCGCAGCTGCGCTATCAGTCCTGCGGCTTGCTCGGGCAGTACGACATTTCGGCCGTCGCTGACCGCGTTCAGCCCAAGCACGTCGGCGTCCTCGTCCTTGGCCTCGATCAGCTCGGTAAAGTGCGACGCGAGCGCCACCCTGCCCGCGTCATCGAAGGCAGCCGGGTAATAGGCAGCAGTGTCAGCATCCAGGACAACGAGCGCCGTGTCGAGGTGATAAAAGCGGGGGTCCATCAACCGCAGGCTGATCACCGGCAGTCCGAACAGCTCGGCCAGCTCCTCCCTGATGGCCTCCTGCGTCCGGAAGCCGTGCCCGGCAAGGATGGCCCGGCCCGTGAAGATGATGTCGCCCTCGCCCTCGTTGACCGCCACCGGATCTCGCGCAACCTGGTATCCCGCACTGCGGAGCCAGGCCTGGTAAGCCGCCGCCTCGGGCTGCCGCTCCGGATGCCTGAACCGTGCGGCGAGCACCGTGCCACGGATGACTGTGGCACCGTTCGCCGCGAACACCATGTCAGGCAGCCCAGGCTCAGCCGGTATCGTGCGGACCGTGTGGCCGAGACTGGTGAAAACCCGGCGCAACTGGCTCCACTGCCGCATGGCTCGCGCCCCGTCGACCGGCTCCGCCGGGTTCATCCAGGGGTTGATCGAGTACTCCACAGTGAAGTACTCGGGCTGGCACATGAGGTACGTCCTGCGCGTGGCCGTGCGGCGCGTGCTATCGGTCATGGTGAGGCGGCTCCAGTTCGAAGACTGAGCAAGGTCCCACCTAGGGTAGATGCGCTCAGCACCGCGAGACCCGCGTGCATCATGCGGGCCGGGAGCGATCCGTTGCGTAATCGCCTATCCGATCGGCGATCCATTGCGTGCCATCATTGCGCGCCGTGCGGTTCCGGCGAGACCGCTTCGCAAATCAGGCAAATCATACCTTCATCGCAAACAACCCTAGCGAAACGTCGGCATGCCGGGTGTGTGGCGGGCGCCGGGTCAGGCGGGTCGCTGGAAGTGCCATATGACTAGCTGCGGACGCCCACCAGAGGCCTGCACCGCCGATGGCAGGTAGTCCATCAGCGACCACGGCCAGTCCGGCCAGTCGCCGATCTCGGTCGCGGGCTCGGGTGGCGGGGAGGCCGACGGGGCGGCACGCGGCTCCTCGCACCGCCGTACCTGGAGTCCCAGGCTCAGGGCCGGCCGCAGGTAGTCGCCGAGCTGATGCCGGTAGGTTGCCGCGATCCACGGTTCGCCTGCCGGGCCGCGCGCTGTCATCACCGAACCCCGCGTGATGAGTTCGTGGTGTACGTCGGAGATGACCAGGTCGCCGCCTGGGCGCAGCACGCGGGTGAACTCCGCCAGTACCGGCTCGAGGCGCGGCACGTGTTCCAGAGCCAGCGCGCTGACGATGACGTCCACCGACTCGTCGGGCAGGGGCAGCCGGTCCAGCTCGCCGAGACGGAACTCGCCGTCCGGGACGCGCTGCCGCGCCAGGGCGAGCATTTCGGGTGAGCTGTCGACGCCGATGACCCGATGCCCGCGCCTGGAGAGGAACTCGGCGAACCGGCCGGTACCGCAGGCTGCGTCCAGCGCCACGCCCGGCTGCCGGCCGGCCAGGCACTCGGCCACGACCGGCTCGTCGGTGGCGAACAACCCGCCGCCCGCCTCCGCGTCATAGCCGGCCGACGCCTGTTGGTAGACGAGGACGGTGCTGACCCGCTCGGCGAATACGCCGCGGTCCCGTAGCTTCTCGTCATCCAGCAGCCGCCGGATCTCGGCCAGCCGGGCGTCGGTGAATTCGCGGTCGTGGTCTCCGGCCCAGGCGTCGAGCAGCGCGATGCCCTCGAGGCCGAGCAGATAGCCAAGCGGGTCCTGATAGATCACGAAAGCTGATCGTAGACAGCTGCACGCAACCTGCCCACCGCATTTCCGGCCGCCCCGGGGACGTCGGCGCGGCACGCTGGGCACAGGTCAGCCGACGCCGCTGGTCCCGGTCACAGTCCAGGTCTGGCCTTCCGGAGTGTCGGCAACCGCTACGCCGAGTGCGGTGAGTTCCGCTCGCAACCTGTCCGCGGTGGCGAAGTCCTTCCGCCCGCGCGCGGCCATCCGCTCAGCCAGCTTGGCCTCCGCACCCTCGGGCAGTACCGGGGCGGAACGCGGCCGGCCCACCAGGCTGACCAAGTCCAGGCCCAGCACCCTGTCGGCCGCGGAGAATGTCTCGAACTTCGAGCCAGCCGGAACCGACCCGTCCTTGGATAGCTCGCGCAACGTGCGCAGTGCCGTCGGCGTGTCCAGGTCATCG
>JASHSO010000034.1 GCA_030038715.1 Streptosporangiaceae bacterium | reverse complement strand
GCTTGCGTCGCCCTGGTCGTCGATGCGCCAGCCGAACATCTCGGCATAGAACCGCTGGGTGCGCTCGGCGTCGGTGCCGAGAACCTCGAACCAGTCGACGGGCGCCCCGTGCCCGGAGGACGGCCCGAGGGCGGCAGGCTGGTCAGGACCGGGCTGCGCGGCCTGCACCAGCCCGACTGGAAGCCCGTCCGGGTCGGCCAGCATCGCAAACGTGACCAGGGCCGGCCCATCGGTGATCGGGGCCAGCGTCCTGCCGCCGAGCAGGTTCGCCTTGTCCAGGATGGCTTGCAGGTCTTCGGCCTCGACGAAAAACGTCGACCATGGCGAGTCGGCGATGCTGTCGGCCAGGCCCCCGTTGATTCCGGTCCCGCCGCGCGTATCGATGGCCGTGTAGCCGGGAATGGGGGCCGTGGCCCAGCCAAACAGCTCGGCATAGAACGCTGCGAGCTGGCCACCTGGAGGGGCGCCGATCTCGAAGTGCACAACCGCGTTACCCATGGTCACACCTCCCTGAGCGACCTTCGGTGGCCAGTCTGGCACAGTCCGTGACTGCCCGCCGGCAGGCGGGACGGCCGGAGGCAGCAGCGGTCAGCGCCCCGTGACTCGGTGTGCTCCGGCGTAGACGTTCATCGAGCTGCCCCGCAGGAAGCCGACCAGGGTAAGCGCGGCGGCGTCGGCCAGCTCAGCTGCCAGGGACGACGGTGCGGATACCGCGGCCAGCAGCGGAATGCCCGCCAGCACCGCCTTCTGCACGAGCTCAAACGATGTGCGGCCACTGACCAGCAGCACGCATCCCGATAGCGGCAGCCGCTCGGTGCGCAGCGCCCAGCCCACCACCTTGTCCACGGCGTTATGCCTGCCGACGTCCTCGCGCAGGGCCATCAGCGCGCCATCGGCGCTGAATAGCCCGGCGGCGTGCAGCCCGCCGGTGCGATCGAATACCCGCTGAGCGTCCCGCATCGTGCCAGGCAGGGCGGCGAGCACCTGCGCCGTGACCGTGACTTGGTCGTCAGCCAGGTGAAATCTCCCTGGGACGAGCAGGTCGTCGATGCTGGCCTTGCCGCACACGCCGCAGGCACTGGTGGTCATGAAGTTGCGCCGCAGGTGGTCCTCTACCTGGAGTCCTGGGCGCAGCGTGACGTCGGCGATGTTGCCGACGGCGTCCATGTCGTCGGCTGTGTGGTCATGACCGCACCGCTGGCCGTCGCAGACCTTGATCGACTTTATGTCGGCGGCCTTCGCCACGATACCCTCGCTGACCAGGAAGCCCGCGGTGAGATCCAGGTCGTCACCCGGAGTGCGCATAGTCACGGTGACGGCCTGGCCATCGATCCTGATGCCCAGCGGTTCCTCTGCGGCGAGCATGTCAGCGTGCTCTGCTAGTTGTGGCTCTGCAGTCAGGTCGGGGGCTGAATCGACGGGCAGGGTGATCCGCAGCACCCTCCGGCGCGCCGTCCGGCCGGTCAACACCACGCCTCTGCCCGCCAGGTCAACACCACGCCTCTGCCCGCCCGATTAGAGGTGATTCGCTCGGAATTACAGGATACACCCGCAGCTGGGCACGCCCACGCGGTCGATCTGGCCTTGATCTGGTTCAGTATCCTGCTATGCCGTGAACAACGTGCTTTGAGGCGCGATAGATCTTGAGACCGGCTTGCTGCCAAACGGCCGACTTGCTTGGATAAGGACGTGGAACTCCCGACCCGCGTAGCTAGGTGGCCTGCCATCAAGCAGCTGACCGGCCGGGACCGGCTGGGTCGCGGGCTGGCGGCCCGGTCGGCGCACACCGACTCCGCAGCGCCGCGCACCGCCAGTGCCGACCGTGTGGTCGGCTCGGTGTGCCCGTACTGCGCGGTGGGCTGCGGCCAGCGTGTCTACGTCGCCAAGGTCGACGGCCAAGACACCGTGACTCAGATTGAGGGAGATCCTGACTCGCCAGTATCCCGGGGCAGGCTGTGCCCGAAGGGGGCGGCCAGCAAGCAACTGATCGCGCACCCCGGCCGGCAGACGAGGGTGTTGTACCGGCGGCCCTACGGTACCCACTGGGAGCGGCTCAGCCTCGACGAGGCGATGGAGATGATCGCGGACCGCGTGCTCGCGACCAGATCGGCAAGCTGGCAGGAGTCCCTGGGCGGCAGGGCCCTGCGGCGCACGACCGCGATCGCCAGCCTGGGCGGGGCAACCCTCGATGACGAGGAGAACTACCTCATGAAGAAGCTCTGGACCGCGCTTGGCGCGATCCAGATCGAGAACCAGGCCCGGATATGACACTCCTCCACCGTTCCCGGTCTGGGAACTAGCTTCGGCCGCGGCGGCGCCACCACGTTCCCGCGAGACCTGACCAATTCTGACTGCATCGTGATCTGCGGGTCGAACATGGCGGAGTGCCACCCGGTCGCGTTTCAGTGGGTGGTCGAGGCCAAGTTGCGTGGTGCGACGGTGATTCACATCGACCCGCGGTTCACCCGCACGAGCGCGCTGGCTTCCTTCCATGTGCCAACACGGGTAGGTGGTGACATCGTGCTGCTTGGCGCGCTGGTGAATTACGTGCTGTCGGGCGGGCACGAGTTCCGTGACTACGTGACGGCCTATACCAACGCAGCCGACATCCTGCCGGCCGACTTCCAGGACACCGAGGACAGTGACGGGCTGTTCTCCGGCTATGACCCGGCCACCAGAACGTACGACAATTCAAGCTGGCAGCCGACCGGGAACCGCGACCTGACGCTGACCAACCCGCGATGCGTGTTCCAGGTGCTCAAGCGGCACTTCTCGCGGTACACGCCGGAACTTGTGCAGCGGGTCTGCGGGATACCCGAGGACGATTTCGCCAGGCTGGCCCGGACGCTGGTCCGCTGCAGCGGCAGGGAGCGGACCACGGCCTGGGTGTACGCGGTCGGCTGGACCCAGCACACGACCGGCGTGCAGCACATCAGGACCGC
>JASHSO010000409.1 GCA_030038715.1 Streptosporangiaceae bacterium | reverse complement strand
CCGGGCATGTCGGACTACGTGGTCATGATCAGGCAGCGGTCCAAGGTGTTTCTCGGCGGGCCGCCGCTGGTCAAGATGGCCACCGGCGAGGAGTCCGACGACGAGTCGCTCGGCGGCGCCGAGATGCACGCCCGGACCTCTGGCCTGGCCGACTACCTCGCCGCCGACGAATTCGACGCGATCAGGATCGGCAGGCGAATCATCTCCCGGCTGAACTGGCGCAAGCAGGGTGCTGAGCCGGCCGCCGGTCGGGCGGCTCCGGCCGGCTATGACGAGGACGAACTGCTGGGTGTCGTGCCGTCGGACCTGCGGATCGCGTTCGACCCGCGCGAAGTGATCGCCCGCGTCGTGGACGGCTCGGACTTCGACGAGTTCAAGCCCGCCTACGGCACCAGCCTGGTCACCGGCTGGGCGAGCGTGCACGGCTACCCTGTCGGCGTCCTGGCCAATGCGCACGGCATCTTGTTCAGCGCGGAGTCACAGAAGGCGGCACAGTTCATCCAGCTCGCCAACCAGGTCGATACGCCGCTGATCTTCCTGCACAACACCACCGGTTACATGGTCGGTGCTGCCTACGAGCAGGGCGGCATCATCAAGCACGGCGCGATGATGATCAACGCGGTGTCCAACTCGGCGGTGCCGCATATCTCGGTCCTGATCGGCGCCTCCTACGGCGCGGGTCACTATGGCATGTGCGGGCGCGCGTACGATCCGCGGTTCCTGTTCGCTTGGCCCAGCGCCAAGTCAGCGGTCATGGGCCCGGCGCAGCTGGCCGGAGTGTTGTCGATAGTGTCCAGAGCGGCCGCGCAGGCGACGGGAAGGCCGTTCGACGAGGACGCAGACGCCGCCATGAGAGCGGCTGTGCAGAGTCAGATTGAAGCCGAGTCACTGCCGATGTTCCTGTCGGGTCGTATCTACGACGATGGGATCATCGATCCGCGTGACACGCGCACCGTGCTCGGACTGTGCCTCTCGGTCATTCACGGCGCGCCAGTACACGGTGCCGCCGGCTACGGCGTGTTCCGGATGTGAGCGCAGTGCTCAGCCGCGTGCTGGTGGCCAACCGGGGCGAGGTCGCGCGGCGGGTGTTCCGGGCCTGCCGAGATCTCGGCCTGGCCACCGTGGCCGTCTACTCGGACGCCGACTCGGACTCGCCCCATGTGCGGGAGGCCGACATCGCGGTCCGGCTGCCCGGGTCCGCGCCTGGCGACACCTACCTGCGCGGGGACCTGTTGATCGAGGCGGCGGCACGCACAGGGGCGGACGCGATCCATCCGGGCTACGGCTTCCTGTCGGAGAACGCCGCGTTCGCCCGGACGGTGCAGGCTGCCGGGCTGACCTGGGTCGGTCCGCCGCCCGCCGCGATCGAGGCGATGGGCAGCAAGATCGAGTCCAAGCGGCTGATGTCCGCCACGGGCGTGCCGGTGCTCGCCGAGCTTGACTTCAGCACGTTGACAGAGGCGGACCTGCCGGTGCTGATCAAGGCGTCGGCGGGCGGCGGGGGCCGCGGCATGCGGATCGTCAGGTCGCTGAGCGAGCTGGACGCCGATCTGGACGCCGCGCGGTCGGAAGCGGCGTCGGCGTTTGGCGACCCGACCGTGCTCTGCGAGCCCTATCTGCAGGCTGCCCACCACATCGAGGTCCAGGTCCTGGCCGATGCCGTCGGCACGATCTGGACCATCGGCGAGCGCGAGTGCTCGATACAGCGGCGGCACCAGAAGATCATCGAGGAGGCGCCGTCGCCACTGGTTGAGCGGCTGCCAGGGATGCGAGAGCGGCTTTTCGCCACTGCCGCGGCCGCGGCCAGCGCCGTGGGTTACGTCAACGCCGGCACCGTCGAGTTCCTGGCAGCCGAGTCCGGCCGGTTCTACTTCCTGGAGATGAACACCAGGCTCCAGGTCGAGCACCCGGTGACCGAGTGCACTACCGGGCTCGACATGGTCGTGCTGCAGCTGCAGATAGCCGCGGGCAAGCCGCTGCCGCCGACGCCCCCGCCTGTCGTCGGGCACGCGATCGAGGCGCGCCTGTACGCCGAGGACGCCGCATCCGGATGGCAGCCGCAGAGCGGAACGCTGCACAGGCTCGAGCTGCCCGGCAAGCCTGCCGAATTCGCCGGGCTCGCTCGCGGCGGCCAGACGGTGCGGCCCTTCCTGCGGCTCGACTCCGGCGTCGCCGCTGGCAGCCGGGTCGGCTTCTACTACGACCCGATGCTGGCCAAGGTGATCTCCTGGGCAGCCGACCGCGAACAGGCGGCGCGCACCCTGGCCAGGGCGCTTGCCAGAGCGCGGATCCATGGCCTGGTGACCAACCGCGACCTGCTGGTCCGGGTGCTTGCGCATCCCGCCTTCCTGGCCGGCCAGACCGACACTGGCTTTCTCGACTCGCATGGCCGTGCCGCGCTGACCGCTCCACTGGCCGACCACGACGCCGTCCAGCTCGCTGCGCTCGCGGCTGCGCTCGGGGACGCCGCTGCCCGGCAGGCAGCCGCAGCCGTGCTTGGCCGGCTGCCGGTCGGCTGGCGCAACCTACCGTCCCAGTCGCAGCGCAAGCGGTACGAGGTGGTCGGGGGACGGCCTGCAGGCGCCGACCGTGTCGAGGTCGGCTACCGCATCGACCGCGGCCGGCTGGTCGCAACCGGACGCGACGACATCGACCTGGTCTCGATGAGCCCGGACCTTGTCGAGCTCGAGGTTGGCGGCGTCCGGCACAGGTTGCAGGTGGCCGCCTATCCCGGCATGGTGTGCGTCGACTCGGTGCTCGGCTCGGTCGCGCTGCGACCGGTCAGCATGCTCGTCGAGCCCTCGGTGCAGGCGGCGCCCGGTTCGCTGCTGGCGCCGATGCCGGGCACCGTGGTCAGGCTGGGCACCGCGGTGGGCGAGCGGGTGACCGTCGGGCAGGCGCTGGTCTGGCTCGATGCCATGAAGATGGAGCACGTGATCGCGGCGCCGGCTGCGGGGATTGTCGCCGACCTGCGGGTCTCGGCTGGCCAGCA
>JASHSO010000033.1 GCA_030038715.1 Streptosporangiaceae bacterium | reverse complement strand
GCGATCGCGACGACCAGGCCGACGGCCGCCGTCATGAACTGCTGCACGGTCAGCCCGGTCATCTGCACCAGGTAGCCCATGGTGGACTCGCCGGCGTAGTTCTGCCAGTTGGTGATGGTCACGAACGACACCGCGGTATTCCACGCGGTGTCTGGCGCTACCGGTGCCATGTGCTCGCTCAGCAGCAGGTGGTTTTGCAGTCGCTGCAGCCCGTACAGGAACAGCACGCTGACCGCGGAGAACGCCAGGATGCTGCGGACGTAGACGCTCCACTTCTGGTCGGCGTGACGGTCGACGCCGAGCAGCCTGAAGACGAAGCGCTCGACCTTCCAGTCCCTGTCGGAGCTGAAGACGTAGGCGATGTAGTTGCCGAGCGGTACGTAGCACGCGGCAAGAGCGGCGACGAGCAGGGCGGCCTGAAGCCACCCGGCGGCAGCACTACTCATCAGAACCTCTCAGGACGCACGAGGGCGACGAATAGGTACACAACCAAGAAGATGCCGCCAATAAGGCCGATCCAGTTCTCAGCGCTCAAAGGTCTCGATCCCCTTCACGATGAGCCAGAGCACGCCGAAGACCACGATGGTCAGGCCGATGTACAACAGGTCTTGCATGGAGTCCTCCAAGCTGGCGAACCGGCAGACACCTGAGTGAACAGCGCGAATCGAGCCCGGAGACGTCTCCAAACGAGACCCATGCGGGTGCGACGAGGTTCCTAACGAAGCCCATGCGCCAGCGAGGCGGCGAGCGTGCGCGCCCTCGCGCTAGCAGATCGTCCTGGGCTGGCGGAACCGTCGTGGCTCGACGGCGTGCCTACGGCCGCAGGTCGGCCAGGATCTCGCCGAGCCTGGCGAGGGCCGAGGCGATCCACGGCAGCCGGAGCGGGTCGGCGGCGGTCAGCGCCTGTTCACGCTGCTCGTCAAGGTCGCCGTAAAGCAGCCCGGTGGCCAGTCGCAGCCGCCATGACGTGCTGTTCTCCCCGAACGCGCTACCCGGCAGGGTGCAGGCGCCATAGCGGTCAAGCAGCAGGGCTGCGAGCCCGGGCCCGCCGCTGATGCCGAACCTGCGAGACAGGTCGTCGCGCCATGGCGCGAAGTCGGGGTAGAGGTAGAACGCCGCCTGCGGCGCTGCGACAGCCAGCCCGGCCTTCGCGCAGATCCGGGCCGCCGCCGTGCAGACGGCCGCGTGCAGGCTGCGACTGCGGCTGACCCGCTCGACCAGTTCGTCAGGTTCGTCGAAAGCCACGGCCGCCGCGTGCTGAACCGGGCCGGTGGGCGCCGACCATATCTCGCTGGCGACGCCGAGCAGCCGGTCTCGCAGCATCGGGCCGGCCTTGCCGTCGGGCATCCTCGCGACGCCGATTCGCCAGCCGCCGACCGACAGGCTCTTGCTTAGCCCCGTGCTGACCACGGTACGGTCGGGAGCCACGGCCGCCGGGCTCACTACCTCAGCGGACGAGTCATGTACGAGGTCGCGGTAGATCTCGTCGCTGATGATGATCAGATCATGCCGCTCGGCCACGGCACAGAGCTCGCGGACCGCCGCGGAGCGTGCCAGTCGGCCCGTCGGGTTGTCCGGCAGGGTCACCAGCACCGCGCCGATGCGACGGTCCCCGGCGCGGCTGGCAGTCACGGCCCGGTCAAGCTCGGCCGGATCGCAGATACCGCCCTGGCCGGGCAGCGCAGGGACGAAGTGCGGCATCGCGCCGATGAGCCGCGTCTGCGCCGCGTAGCTGACCCAGCTTGGCCGTGGCACGGCAACGTCGGAACCGATTGCCAGCAGCAGCCCGAAGAGCAGCGGCTTGCTGCCCGGCCCGGCCACAACCTGGTCCGGCCGCGTACTCAGCGAGCGCCTGGACCAGTACCCCGCCGCCGCCTCACGCAGGCGCTGGGTGCCCGCCACCGGTCCATAACCGCTGTGGCCGGCACCGTCGGCCAGGGCTGCGGTGAGCACCGGGTGGACCGGTAGCCCCGATTCGCCGAAGCCAAGAGGCAGGATCGGCTGGCCTCGCTGCCTGCGGCTGGCGATGGCCTCGCTGGCGGCAAGCGTGGCAGAAAGGGGGAAGCGTTTGAATCCTCCTGGTATCGGGGCGTTCTCGGTCAGGGTGGACGGGCCAGCCCAGGGCATGACCAGGCTCCTTGCTGCGGGGCAAGAGCGTGTGCTGAGTGGAGCCTGAACGGAGACCTCCGCCCGACTCTCTGACGAGCATGTCTTGTGGTGACCATTAGCACAAGCGAGGATATCTGTAGCAGAGATTAAGTTTTCGTTAAACTGATGTCATGCTGGACTTGCGCCGGCTGCGGCTACTGCTGGAATTCGCCGAGCGCGGCACGATCACTGCGACCGCCGCGGCGCTCGGTTATACGCCGTCGGCGGTGTCACAGCAGCTCGCGGCGCTGGAGCGAGAGGCCGGCGTGGCGCTGCTCGACCGGACCGCCCGGACCGCCGTACTGACAGAGGCGGGCAAGCGGCTGGCTGCCCACGCGGCCGATATCTTGGGGATGATCGAGGCTGCCGAGGCGGACCTGGCAGCGCCCGAGCCGGCCGGCCGGGTGGCGATTATGGCCTTCCCGACCGCGGCGGTGGCATTCGCGCCAGCACTTACCAGGACCGCGCGCGCCCATCCTGGCCTGAGCGTGCTGCTCAGGCAGACCTACGGCCACCAGGTGCTGCGGCTTGTCAGGGCGAGCCAGGTGGACTTGGCGATCGTGGACGACTGGACCGGCAGGCTGGCCCTCGGCGGCCAGCACGCGGCGCTTCGGTTCTATCCGCTCCTGACCGATCCGCTCGTGCTGGTGGTGCCGCGCGGGCATTGGGCAGGCAACCCGCGCGAGCCCGTAGCGCTGCACAAGTTGCGTGCCGAGCCCTGGCTGGCGACACCGGTGGGCGAAGCCTCCCGGAGGGCCGTCGACCAGGTGCTGACGGCCAGCGGGGGCGTCGCCGCCGCGCCATCGGAGTTCGAGGGCCTGGCGACCATCCTGAGCCTGGTGGCACGCGGAATCGGAGTAGCCATCCTGCCGCGGCTCACGCTGGCGGCCGGGGATAGCAGGGTGGTGGTCAGGGAACTGCCCGGCCAGCGGCCAGCACGTGACCTGTATGCGGTTGCCCGGGCGTCCTCGGTGCGCAGGCCCGCCGTGGCAGTCATCATCAGGGCGCTGACGACAGCAGCCCGCGGCCTGCCCGGTGCCAGGGTCGCTGGGCAGGATCAGGATGATGACGAGCACGGCAGGATAGACGCGCCCTGAGCTAATTCAGGCGTCGCGCTCGATCGGGCAGGTCATGCACCGTGGCCCGCCTCGGCCGCGGCCCAGCTCACCTCCGCCGACGGTGATCACCTCGACGCCGTTGTCCCGCAGATAGGCGTTGGTGGTGACGTTACGGTCGTAAGCAACCACCACGCCGGGAGCCAGCGCCAGCACGTTGCATCCGTCGTCCCACTGCTCGCGCTTGGCAGCGTGCACGTCCTGCGTCGCGGTCAGGACAGTGATCCGCGGCAGGCCGAGCGCCGCCGCGATCGCGTCGTGCATGTCCTCGGGAGGGTGCTCGGTCACCTTCAGCTCGCGCGGCGCGCCGCCCGGCTCGACGGTGTAGGACGGCAGCATCCCCATGCCGGCGTATTTGACGAACACGCCGTAGTCGGCCATGGTCAGCACGGTGTCCAGGTGCATGAATGCACGCGCCTTGGGCATGTCCACGGCCAGCACGCACGACGCCGCGTCGGCGGAGAACAGCCGGTGCGCCAGCATCTCCACGGACTGCGGCTGAGTGCGCTCGCTCATTCCGACGAGGACGGCCCCGTTACCCAAAACGAGAATGTCGCCGCCTTCCAGCGACGCCGGCGCACTGTCCGCCCCGTGATACCAGACCTCGAAGCCGCCGCCGCTGAACATCGGATGCCACCGGTAAATGGCCTCGTCGCTGATCGTCTCGCGCGTTCTTGCCTGCCGGTGCATGGCGTTGACCGAAACGCCGCGGTAGATCCAGCAGGACGTATCGCGCTGGTAGAGCACGTTGGGGAGCGGGGCGAGCACGAAGTCGTCAGGGTGCAGGGAGCGGAAAGCGATGCTACGCGGCTCGGCTGCAAATTCTGCGAGCTCTCTCCTGGAGATGCCTCCGATCAGGAACGTGGTGAGTGTCTGCTGGTCGAGCTCCGCAAAGGCGCGGCGCAGGCCGTCGACAGCCAGCGGCCCGTGCAGGCGTGGGTCGAATACCCGGTCGAGCACGTAGTTGCGTGCCTCGTCGATGGCCAGGGTTTGCATCAGCAAGTCGGCGTAGTAGTGCACGGTCACGCCGTTCCGGCGCAGCACTGCGGTGAAGTCGTCGTGCTCGGCCTGCGCCTCGGCCACCCAGAGCACGCTGTCGAACAGCAGGTCGGCGGCATTCTCCGGGGTGAGCCGCTTCAGTTCCAGGCCGGGCCGGTGCACGATTACCTGGCGCAGCCTGCCGACCTCGGAATCTACGGCGAACATGACGTCTCGATTCTGCACCATTGGGTCAGCTGCTGGCCTGGCTGACGTCCGCCGTAAGCCCGAGTTCGGCTCTTATCGTTGGACAATGACCTCCAGTGCGCTGCCATTCGTGGGCAGGCAGGCAGAGCTCCGCGAAGTCCGGCAGCTGCTGCATCGCCTGGCGCGCGGCCGCGGTGGTGCGCTGGTAATACTCGGCGAGGCCGGAGTAGGCAAGACCAGGCTGCTGGCCGAGGCGCGGGTGCTGGCTGGTAGGGCCCACGTCGTAGTGGCGGGGACTGTTGCACTGCCGCTGGCCACGCGGTTGCCCAGGGACGTCATCGGCGAGCTGCTCGAGGCTCTCCGGTCAGCCGGCCGGCTCCGGTCTGCCCGTCTGCCCGCTGGGACCGCGGCGTTCCGCGCCCTGGCCGGCCGCCTCGCACAGTGCGCGGCCGAGGGTCCGCTGTGCCTGATCGTGGACGACGCGCACTGGGCCGACCGGGCGACCATCGACCTGCTGCACTATGGCGTCGCCCGGCTCGTCGACGTACCGGTTGGCTGGCTGCTGGCGGCGCGGCCGGGCGGCGCCGCCGCACGCCTCGGTCACGACCTGGTCAGCCGCGGGCTAGCCCGCGGCTGCGAGCTACATCCGTTCTCGGTCGCAGAGACGACGCGACTGCTTGACGCGCACCTGCGACGGGAAGACAGGGGCGGCCTCGGTTCGATGCTGCATCAGCGAACCGGAGGTAACCCGCTGCTGCTCACAGAGGTCATCCGGGCCGGCCTGGCTACGGGCCAGCGCTCGCTGATGGATGACCTAGAAAGGGTGGTTCCAGGATCAGTGCGCGACTGGCTAGCCGCAAGGCTGGCCGTACTGCCCGACGGCGACGCCGACGTGCTGGCGTGGCTCGCGCTGCTGCCGGAACCAGTCCAGCTCGGATGGCTCACTTCGCTGGCCCAGCCGGTGCCCGAGTCGCAGCTCCGAGCGAGCCTAACTCGGCTGACCGCCGAGCGGATCGTGGCGGACGGCGCGGACGGGGTCAGATTCCGGCACGCGCTGATCCGGGACGCCGCCACGGGGCGGCTGTCCTCGGGCGAACACCGGCGCCGCTGTGCCGCAGCGCTCGACGTTGTCGACCAGGCGCCGGCCTGGGCTAGGGCGTCCCTGCTGGAGGCCGCCGGCCGAGATGGTGAGGCCGCAGCCTGCTATCTCCACCTTGCCGATGAGGCGCTGAACCGCGGCGGTGGCCGCGACGCCGAACGGCTCTACCAGCGGGCCGAGACGCTCGCCCGGCAGGCCGGCCAGGCGGCCACCAGGCTGGACGCAACCGGCGGGCGCGTACTCGCGATGCTTCAGGATGGTCGCAAGGAGCAGGCCGTGTTCCTCGCCGACCAGCTACGTCCTGACCTGGCGCCCGTTCGCGGGCTCACGTTCCTGACCCAGTACGCGCTAGCCCTTTATGACCACGCATCGGACCTTGACGCAGCGGAGCGCGCCCTCGGCCTGGCCGCAGGCCCGATCGCGCACGCGACCGGGCGCCCGCTCGCTGAGGCCCTGCTGGCCCGGGCGTTCGTGCTCACCATGGCCGGCCGGTCAGCGGATGCCGTGCCCGACGCAGAGCGCGCCGTGCAGGTCGCGCGAGAGCTGCATGACCCGGCACTCGAGATCAGGGCACTGAACCGGCTGGGCCTTGCTATCGGCCAGGCGGTGGCAGCGCATGCGGGCATGGACATCCTGCGACAAGCCTTCTCGCTGGCCGAAGCCGCCGGCCTGGCGACCGAGGCGGCGCTGGCGTGCCTGAATCTCTCGTATTTCGCCACGATCTGCTGTGCTGCCGAAGCGATGCGCGACTGGGCCACGCGCGGCCTTGCGGTACCCGGGCTCAGCGCGAACCTCGAAGCCATTCTGCGCTCCAACGCCGGAGATGCGCTCATGGCGCTCGGCGATCTCAATGGCGCGCTCGCCTACCACGTGTCGGCCCGCGCGGTTGCTGGCGCCGTAGGCCCGCCAGCGGAGAACCGAGTCGCGGTCAGCCACGCCCTAGTTCTCACGCTACGGGGTGATCTCGTCCAGGCGCGGCGCACGCTCGCCCCGCTGAAGTTCGTCCCAGGCAGCATGGACGACAGCCGTGCGCTCGACGTGCTCGCTTTCACCGACGAAGAGGACGGCAAGCTTGCCGCCGCGCTGGCGGGATACCGCAGTGCGGCCGGTGTCCAAGACAACCCGAACAGTGCATGGAGCCTGGCCGGAGTGGCGCGGACCGGATCCCAGCTCGGCGAGCTTACGACTGCCGCGACCGCGGCTGAGCAGCTTGGCCGGCTCGCTGAGCGCTGGCCGGCCGCGGGGTGGCTCAGCGTCGCCAGCGAGGGCTGGCTCGCGCTGGCCGATGCCAAACGGGAACGGGCGGCCGAGCTGTTCACAGCCGCTGCCGCGACAAGCTCTGAGGCTTTCGAGCGTGCCCGCCTGACTGTTGCCGCGGGCCTTGCCATCGGTGACCGGCGGCAGATCGAGCGAGGGTACGACGCGTACGCCCGGATGGGAGCCGCGCTTGCCGCCCAGCGCACGCGGGCGGCCGCCTGGCAGTCGGGCGTACGCCTGCGCGCGGTGCCGCTGCTGCGCGAGCCGCTGACGCGCCGGGAGCTCGAGGTTGCCTTGCTGGTGGCGGCCGGCAAGACGAACGCAGAAATAGCGAGCGAGCTGTTCGTGTCGAATCGCACTGTCGAGCATCACGTGGAGCACATCATTGCCAAACTCGGCTACCGGTCTCGGGTCGACATAGCCGCCCAGGTAGCTGCCGGTCGGCTGCCTGCAGCCGACCCATCCGGAAGGCACAACCCGGAACATGACGACGACGCGTTGCACCCACAGCGGCGCTAGG
The DNA here is from genome assembly GCA_030038715.1 of Streptosporangiaceae bacterium. Taxonomy (GTDB): domain Bacteria; phylum Actinomycetota; class Actinomycetes; order Streptosporangiales; family Streptosporangiaceae; genus JAJYUU01. The sequence goes on along the minus strand of JASHSO010000033.1, from coordinate 2,743 downwards.
CTGCCCGGATGAAGCTTGACCTTTCCCAGCCCGCAGCCGAGCTGACCGCCCAGCTCGTCGACATCGAGTCGGTCAGCGGGTCAGAGGGCCAGCTAGCCGAGGCCATCGCCGACGCGCTGGCCGAGTTGCCGCACCTAGCACTGCATCGCGACGGTAACGCGGTCGTGGCACGGACATCGTTCGGCCGCAGCGAGCGCGTCGTGCTCGCCGGGCACATCGACACCGTGCCGGTTGCGTCCAACCTGCCGTCGCGGCGGGAGGATGGCCTGCTCTACGGCTGCGGCAGTGCCGACATGAAGTCGGGGGTCGCCGTCCAACTCCGGCTCGCTGCCGGGCTCCGCACCGCCAGTCGCGATGTGACCTATGTGTTCTACGACTGCGAAGAGGTGGAGGCCGAGCGCAACGGCCTGCTCAGGCTGAGTCGCAAGAGCCCAGACCTGCTCGGCGCAGACTTCGCCGTGCTGCTCGAACCGACTGGCGGAGTCGTTGAGGGAGGCTGCCAGGGCACGCTGCGGGCCGACATCGTGGCCTTGGGACGGCGTGCGCACAGCGCCCGGTCGTGGCTGGGTAGCAACGCCATTCACGCGGCGGGCGGCATCCTCGACGTGCTGCGCGGTTACCAGGCTCGGCGGCCGGTGGTCGACGGCCTTGACTACCACGAGGGCATGTCCGCCGTGGGAGTCAGCGGCGGTGTCGCTGGCAACGTAATCCCGGACGAGTGCACGGTGAGCGTGAACTTCCGGTTCGCACCCGATCGGTCGGCCGAGCAGGCCGCACAGCATGTGCACGAGACCTTCGCGGGATGGGAGGTCCGGGTCACCGACGTGGCGGGCGGTGCCAGGCCGCACCTAGACAGGCCGGCGGCAGCCTCGTTCGTGACAGCCATGGGCGGCGAGCCGCGTGCCAAGCTCGGCTGGACCGACGTGGCGAGGTTCGACGCGCTCGGGATCCCGGCAGTCAACTACGGGCCCGGCGATCCCGAGCTCGCTCACACGCAGCGGGAGCACGTGCAGCTCGCCGAGGTCGATCAGTGCGAGACCCGGATGCTCGACTGGCTGGCCGGCTCCGGGTCTTGACCCGGAACCGGCCATTCGAGGGTCTGCCTACTGCGGAGGCGCCGCGGCCAGCGTGATCGTACGGGTCACTGTGCTGTCCGACGGCGTCACCCAGGTCAGCGACACCGACGAGCCGCCGTGGATAGCGAGCAGGGTGTTCATCAGCGAGGCGGGCGACGATATCGACTTGCTGCCGACCTTGGTGATCACATCACCCGGAACGAGCCCGGCTGAGCTCGCCGGAGTGTTGCAGAGCGCGCCGATCACCAGCGTTCCTGAACTCACCGGTGCGATCTTCGTCGGCAGGCCCGAGTTCTGGTCGTTGGCCAAGCAGTGCGTACCCGCAGCCCGGAGCTGGCCGCCGTTCTCCTCGATCGCCTGCTCCTCCTGGCGCAGCTGCTCGCTCGGGTTGGTCGTCGTGCTCTGGCCGCCGTTTGCCGCCTCCGCGACCAGCACGCCGACGAACCCGGAGGAACCGATGTGCACGGCTGCGCTCGCCTGGCCAGCGATGATCTGCCGGGCGATGGTCATCGCCCGGTCGATCGGGATCGCGAACCCGATGTCTTGCTGACCGTTCTCGAATGTGTTTGTGCTGGCGGCGGTGTCCATGCCGATGACCTGGCCGTTCAGGTTGGCCAGCGGCCCGCCGGAGTCGCCAGGGATGATGTCAGCGTTGGTCTCCAGCATGCCGGTGAGGTGCTCAGGGGACTCGCCGCTTCCCTCGTCGCTCGCGGTGATCGACTGGTTGATACCCGTGATACTGCCGCCGACAGAGGTGATCCGGCCGGTGCCGTTCGCGTTCCCCATGCCGACGACGGAGTCACCGACCTTGACGCTCGCCGAGTTTCCTAGCGGGACGGTCTTAAGCCCCGAGGCTCCCTCAAGCTTGATGACCGCCACGTCTGAGGTCTTGTCGTAGCCAAGCCAGACGGCGGTGAATTTCTGGCCGGTCGAAACGAGTGTGGCGGTCAGGCCGGTTGTCTGGTCGATGACGTGGTTGTTCGTCAGGACTAGGCCGGAGGAGCTGATGACCATGCCGGTCGCGGCGGCCCCGTCGTCTTCGTATTTGAGGTCACTGTTGATAACGACCAGACCCGGTGTCACAGCGGCCGCGACCCGGCGCACGGTAGCGCCGCTTACGCTGCCCGAGCCCGAATTGCCTGAGCCGTTGCCCCCAAAGGGGTACCCGTAATACGGGTTGCTGCCGGGACCACCCGCGTTGGGGGTTCCGGACGAGCCGGAGTTGGCGGTGGGCTGGCTGCCGTGGCTTGATAGCGCGACGACCAGGGCGCCTGCGCCGGCCGCCACCGCTGCCACGGTGATGTAGGTGATCGCGGCGGCTAGCCGGCCACGTCTGGGCGACCCCGGGCTGCCGTAGCCCGGCTGGCCGTAGCCGCCTGGCGGAGGCCCGAATGCGCCGCCAGGGTAGCCGTAGCCCGGCTGGCCGTAGCCGCCGTAGCCCGGCTGCCCGTAGCCCGGCTGGCCGTAGCCCTGCTGCTCGAATCCCTGTTGCCCGTAGCCGCCATAGCCCGGCTGCCCAGACTTAGGCTGACCCGGGCCCGGCTGGCCCTGGCTGCCGTATCCCTGCTGCCCGAAAGAGTCGGCGGGAACGTCTATCGGCTGAGTGAAGGAGCCGGCCCGCGGACCGGCGCCCGGCGCGTCAGCGACGCTCGAAGCGTCGCCGCCAG
>JASHSO010000408.1 GCA_030038715.1 Streptosporangiaceae bacterium | reverse complement strand
GGCGGTGGCCTGCGGCCAAGCATGTCGAGCCGACGCAGCGCGCCGGTTCGCTCGATGACCTGGGTAAAGCTCACGAACTCGCTCGCCACGGTCAGGCCGACCACCGCACCGAGCGCGGCCAGCCTGGCTCGCCGTGGCATGGCGGCGGCAGCGACACCGAGCATCGCGCCGATTCCGTTCGCTCCTGCGTCGCCGAGCATGGCACGCTCGCCGAGGTCCTCGGGCAGCAAGGCCGCGGCAGCCGCAAGCGGCGCGACGCTCGCTGCTCCGCCAACGCCAGGTGCCGCCGCCAGCAGCCCGCCGGCGCCGAGTGCGACCTTGACTGCGCGGCCTGGCCGCAGGTCGAACAGATTGAGCAGGTTGGCTCCGCCCGCTATCAGGGCGGCGTCGATCAGGTAGTCCGTCATGCCGTCACGGCTGCCAGCGGTCAGCGCCGACGCCGCGCCCGTCGCGCCAATGCCAGCAAGCTTGACGACTCCGGTTGTCAGTTCCCCGGCGCGCAGCGCGCCGAGGTGGCCACGCAAGCCACGGCTCGCCCCGTTCCCCGCCAGATCGTCATAGCAACCGAACGCCGCAGCGCCTACGCCCGCCACCGCCATCGCAATCTTCCCCCGGCTGCTCAGGCCTGTCGTCATGGCAGCGCCGACCACGCCTCCGATGACCACCGCCGCGCCCTCGAGCAAGGTCACCGGTTCGCCCCTGTGGTTGGTGCGGGTCCAGGTGCGCGCGCCGCCCGGCGGGTCCGATGTCAGGACGCGGTAGCACAGCCGCGCGACGATGCCGGCCACCGCGGCGGTCGCCACTGTTGACCTCGCCCCGTGCCAGCGGCGGCCGCCACCCGCCGCCGCCACACCCGATCTGCTCACGTCGTCCCTGCCGTCGCGCCTGACGTGTTCACTTCGTCCCACCCGCCGCAGCGGTGCTACTCGGCTTCGGGGTCGTCCCGCCGCTCGGAGACGGGGTCGGCGCTGGGCTCGGTGCCTTTCCGGGCCCGATGCCGTAGGCGGTCGGCTTGCCACCGTTGAGCAGTTCGGCAAGAGCCTGGGCGACCATGATCTGCCCGCTTTCGGTATCGGCGTTGTCGACGGTCGAAACCTGGCTGACGCTGTTCTCGGCGTTGATCGCGCTCCCCGAGCCGATCGAATCAGTGCCGGCCACCATGACTGTCCCGCGGCCGGCTGCCTGCAGTTCCTGGGCCAGAGCTACCAGCACCTCGTTCGCTATCGTGCTGCTTGCGGACGGCGCCCCGGCTGGAGCCACCAGTACAGCCAGCGTGGCCTGTGCGAGTGTCGTGCCCCCGGCCGAGTTGCTGACTGTCAGGTAACCGGCCTGACCGAACGGAGACAAGATCTCCTGGATCGCGCTGGCGGCCAGGCCCGCTCCGTCTTTGCTGAGGAGCCCGGCCGCGAGCACGGCTGCCGCGTCCTGCTGGCCCGTGACCGCGCTATTGACCGACTGGCTTGGCAGCGTCACGCCCGCCACGGAGGCGAGCTGCTCGGCTAGTCCAGCGAGGCTGCTTTCGGTATGCCCGGTCGTGTCGAGGAACGAGGATGAGAGCAAGACCTGTCCGGTGACCGTGGCACCGGCTTGCTGCAGGGCCGTCGTCACTCCGCTCGTCACCGCGCCATCGGCGCCGGGTGCGAGGACGAGAACCACCTTCTGCCCGGTCAGCAGCCCGCGGAGCAGCCTGTCGGCCGCCCCCTCGGCGAATGCCTGATCCGCGTTCACCTGGTTGGTGAGATCTTGTTTCTCCTTGGCCAGCGACGAGTTGATCTTGCTGACCTGGTTCAGCTCGGTCCGGAGCCCGCTCTGTGCCGGGCCGCTGAGCGCGGTCACTCCCACAATGAGGCCCACTGCAAGGGCCAGGAATACCGCGATAATGGAAACCAGGTGATACCTGAAATCGATCACTAGAGCAGTCCAGTTATCCAGTACCAAAGCTGGCGCAGCGCCAGGCTGAGGTATCCCAGGTAAAGCTTGCCGGCCGGAGTCAATGCGAGCGCGATCACCGGCAGCATCGCGGCGACGGCAAGCAAGATCAGGGACTTCGCCGATATCCGGCTCTGGTAGAGCCGGCTCACGCCCTTCGCATCGACGATCTTGTCCCCGACGCGGATCCGAGTCAGTACCGCGCTTGCCATTCCAGAGCGGCCCTTGTCCAAGAATTCTACCAGGCCGAATCGCATGCCGACCGTGACGATGAGGCTGGCTCCGCCCTCGTCGGCAAGCAGTACGGCGACGTCCTCGCTGGTGCCGTCGGCGGGGCAGGTGACAGCCTGGAGTCCGACTTCCTGCACTCTGGCCAGACCCGGGGCGTCACCATTCCGGTAGGCATGCACCACAATCTCGGCACCAGAATTCAGCGCCTTGTCCGACACCGAGTCCATGTCCCCGATGATCAGGTCCGGCCAGTACCCGCCGTCGACTAGTTCGTTGGCTCCGCCGTCGACCCCGATGATGACCGGCTTGAATTCCCTGATATAAGCCCGCAACGCCTGAAGATCCTCGCGGCAGCGATAGCCGCGCGCGACTACCAGCGCGTGCCTGCCAGCCAGACGGGTTCGCAACTCCGGGATCTTGATGCCCTCGACGAGCAATTCGGAGTCACGATCGATGTATTCGAAGGTATTGCTGACAAAGGCCTTGAGCTGCTCGGCGAGGCTCTCCTTCGCGGCCGCCATCTCCTCCGCCACCGTGTCGGCGGTCTGCCTGCTCCCTTTCGCGACGACGGTCTCCGCCAGGTACAGCACCTCGCCGTCCAGGCGGACCTGCTGGCCCTCGGTCACCTGCTCGAAGACGTCGGGCCCGGCGTCGTCGACGAGCGGGACGCCTGCATCGACAAGTAGCTGGGGGCCCAGGTTGGGATAGCGGCCCGTGATGCTCGGTGCGACGTTGATGACCGCGCCAACCTCGCACTTGATCAGCGCGTCCGCGCTCGTCCTGTCCAGGTCCGCGTGGTCGATGATCGCGATGTCGCCGGGCTTGAGCCGCTTTATCAGGTTCTTCGTGCGGCGATCGAGGCGAGCAGTCCCCGTCACCCCGGCCTGGTCCTTCGACCTGGTTCGACGCGTGGTGGCGAGGCCTCGATACGGCGCCTTCATCGGCTAGCCATTTTGCCAGATCCGCCCGCTCTCCAGCCGCCGCCAGCCCGGTCGCAGCCTGGCACTGTCAGTTACGGCGGCCCGCCACCCTCGATCACCATGCATCACGCGGACGCACTCAGACTCCATGCACCACGGGAC
>JASHSO010000407.1 GCA_030038715.1 Streptosporangiaceae bacterium | reverse complement strand
GCTGTCCCCGGCGTCTGGGTAGGAGTCTTCGGGTGTGTGGCTGACCACGAACTCAGGCTCGGTGCCGGTCAGCCGGACATCGATGGTGGCTCCATCCAGGCTCGCCGTGATCTCGTCGGCGGCCGCGGTCAGCACGTCGAGGAGCGCGAGGCGCACCGAGGAGTCGAGGGACTCCGCGAGCATCTCGGCGGCCCGTGATACGTCCTCTCCGGCGAACCGGGTGATGGCGGTGAGCTCGCGACGAAGCGAATCGGCGTACTGACTGAGATCCATGACATCATCATGGCGTCATATTTGACGTCTGTCAAGCAGCCATCTGATGTCATAATGACCTCCTCTGACATCATCTAGATCGCCGAGACGGCGTCACGCACTGCCACCCGCCGCGGCCCGACGGCACGGAGGTCCCCATGCGATGCGCCCTGCGGGCCCGAAAGTACTGTCCGAACGACGCGCTGCGCGCTAGCGCTGGTGGCGGAGGAGCGCGCTGGCAGGCTCGGACCTGATCGAGGCGTCGAGCACCTCGGCCACGTGCGCGACAGGCAGTGCCGCGCCCTGGTCGGCCAGAGCCCGGGCGATCTGCAGGGAGCAGCCAGGGTTGGCGGACACCAGCAGGTCGGCGGCCGTTGCGTGCACGGCCCGAGCCTTGCGTGCGCCAAGTTCTGCCGCGGTGTCCGGCTGGACGAGGTTGTAGATGCCGGCCGAACCGCAGCAGGTGCCTCCGTCCGCGATGTCCACGAGGGTCACGCCGGGGATCGCCCGCAGCAAGCTGCGCGGCTGGGCGGTGACCCGCTGTGCATATGCCAGGTGGCAGGCGTCGTGGTAGGCGATCGTCAGCGGGAGCTCGGATCGCGGCGCGGCCGGTCCGAGTTCGGCGAGAAATTCGCTGAAATCCCGGACCTTCGCACTGATCGCGGCGGCGCGTTCCGCCCAGCCTGGACTGCCAGCCAGCACCTGCGGGTAGTCCTTCATCGCCGAGCCGCAGCCGGCCGCGTTGACGATGATCGCATCGACGTTGGCTAGCTCGAAGACGTCGATCGCCTTCTTCGCGAAGGCAGCGGCCTCGGCTCGCCGTCCACCGTGCAGTGACAAGGCCCCGCAGCAGCCCTGGGTTGGCGGCACGATGACGTCGCAGCCCTCGGCCGCAAGCACCCGGGCCGTGGCCGCGTTGACCTGCGGAAAGAAGACCTGCTGGACGCAGCCCGTGAGCACGGCGACCACAGCTCGCCGTGGGCCGCGCGCCGGGATGGGGTGGGGCAGGCGGAGCTGCCTGCGGGCGGGGGTGAGCCGGGCCGGTGGGGCCTGGGCGGGGGTGAGCCGGGCCGGTGGGGCCTGGTCGCGGGCGGGGGTGAGCCGGGACTGCGAGGCCTGGTCGCGGGATGCGGGAGCCAGTGGCGGCGTTAGCCTGAGTGCCGCGACTGCCTCGGGCGCCAGTCTGCCGACGAGCTTGCTGCGCACCATCCGCTTGTCCAGACCGGTCCGCTGGACGGCCCGCAGCGGTGCGAGCAGCGCGCGCATTCGCCGCGGATACGGGAAGGTCGCGAAGATCGCCGCTCGGACCGCCCGGTCCCGGGGCGACCTAGCGGGCAGCGGAGCCACGGGCTGACCTCGTTCGGCGTTCCAGCCGCGCGCCGCCTCGATCAGCGTGTCGTAGTGCACGCCCGACGGGCAGGCGGGCAGGCACGCCATGCAGCCGAGGCACCTGTCGAAGTGTGTGCTGGCCGCCTCAGTGCCGTGGCCGCTGTCGAGGATCTGAGTGATCAGGTGGATGCGGCCACGCGGAGAGTCCATCTCTTCGCCCCAGAGCTGATAGGTGGGGCAGGAAGGCAGGCAAAAACCGCAGTGCACGCAGTCGCCGGCAAGTTCCCTCAGTTCGCCGGTCGGATCGAGCAGGCTGTCGGCTGGGCTGGTGCTAGCGTGCTCGGCCATCAGATTCCCCCTGCGAACCGGCCCGGCGACATCCGGTGCTCCGGGTCGAACTGATCCTTGACCGCGTGCATCAGTGCTAGCCCCGGCACCGGACCCCACACGTCCACTGCTGCCCGCACATTGGGCGGAGCTTCCAGCACGAGCGCACTGGCCGGCGAGGGCAGCAAGCGGACGGCGTCGTCGGCGCCTTCGGCGGGGCTGCCGAGGCCGACCCGGAGCGCATCGACGAACCGGGCCACGTTGGCGGCAGGAGCTGCCGCGCCCAGCCGAACGTGCAGCACGCCTGCCGCCGCCGAGCCACCGATCGCGGGATCCAGCCCTTCGTCGGCGCCCGTCATCCTGATCACGTCCAGCACGCTCGCGAGCTGGCCCGGCCAGAACGCGACTCGCAGCACAGTTCCGCTGTCGGTTGGAGCATTGCCGCGGCTGACCGTGTCGCGGGCCGTGGCCTGATCTTCGAGCAGCGCGCGCATCCGGCCGGTGCGGTCGGTAACGCTGTCCTGGCTGCCCTCTAGCAGGACAGACACCGTGAGCGGAGCGGCAGCGGACGGCCAGTCCAGCTCAATCGCGCTGGGCGCGAGCGGGGAGCTGGCCATCGCCTGCGCCGCCGCCTGCGCGGACTGCGGGTCGGGGCAGTCGAGTGTGAGCGTCGCCGCAGCGGCGGGTTTCGGATGCAGCCGGAACGTAGCCTCGGTGATCAGCCCGAGCGTGCCGTAGGAGCCTGCGAACAGCTTGCCCAGGTCGTACCCGGCGACGTTCTTGACCACCTTGCCGCCCGATCTGGCGACGGTGCCGTCTGCGCGGACGATGGTGATACCGATCAGCAAGTCACGCGGGGCGCCGTAGCGGAACCTGAGCGGGCCGGCCGCGTTGGTAGCGACTACGCCGCCGATGGTCCCGCCGGCCGGCGGGTCGAGCGCCAGCCGCTGGCCCGCCTTGGCCAGCACCTCGGCCAGGTCCGCCAACTGGACTCCCGCCTGGACGCTCACCACCAGGTCGCCGGCCGCGTGCTCGAGCACGCTGTTCAGACGGCTGGTGTCCACGATCAGGTCGCAGGCCGACGGCGGTCGGCCCCAGTCCAGCCTGCTTCGGGTGCCGCGGGGGACCACGGTGAGGGCGAGGTCGGCCGCGGCCTTCAGGACGGCGGCGGCCTCGGCTGTGGATGCAGGCGCAGCGAGGTACCTGGCTGCCCGGCCGGCGATCGCGTCGGCCTGGCTGGCCAGCGCGACCTGGGTGCAGGCACTGGCGAGTTCGGCCGGAACAGCGCGAGCGGTCGTGCGCGAGTCGGGTGGAGTCACCACGTTTCCTCAGAATTGATCGATCACGCCGGAAGCCACGAGTGGGTGCGGTGCATGACGCACCCCTGGCACCTCACCGCACAGCCGAGGAGTCGGGAATACCTTGCCGGGGTTGCACAGGCCCGCCGGGTCGAATGCGCAGCGTAGAAGCTGCATCGTGTCGAGGTCGTCGGCGCCGAACATCTTGGGCATATACCGGGACTTGTCGGCGCCGACGCCGTGCTCGCCGGTGATCGAACCGCCGTGCTCGATGCACAGGTCCAAGATCGCGCCGGACAGCTCTTCGGCTGCCTCCTGCTCGCCCGCGGCCTTGTCGTCGAACAGCACGAGCGGGTGCAGGTTGCCGTCGCCTGCGTGGAAGACGTTCGCGACCCTGATGCCCGTCTGCGCCGACAGTTCACTGATCCGATCGAGCACCTTGGGCAGGGCGGTGCGCGGGACGACGCCGTCCTGCACGATGTAGGCCGGACTGATCCTGCCGACAGCCGCGAACGCGGACTTGCGGCCGGTCCAGATGGCTGCCCGCTCGGCGGCGTCGCGTGCCGCCCTGATCTCGTAGGCGCCCTCGGCTTCGCAGATCTCACGGACCGCGGCGGTTTCCCGCGCGACGTCTGCCTCAGCTCCGTCGAGCTCGACGATCAGCACGGCGCCAGCGCCCTCGGGGTAGCGGCAGGCCACGGCCGCTTCCGCGGCCTCGATCGCGAGCGCGTCCATCATCTCGATGGCGCCGGGCACGATGCCCGAGCCGATGATCGCCGACACGGCGGCGCCGCCGGCGCCCATGGAGGTGAACGCGGCCAGCAGCGTTGTCACCGTCTCGGGTATCGGGGTGAGTTTCACGACGATCTTGGTAACGATGCCGAGGGTACCCTCGGACCCGGTAAAAGCGCCGACCAGGTCGTAGCCGGGTGCCGCGCCGGTCCCATCGCCGAGCCAGGTCAGCTCGCCTTGCGGCGTTACGATCTGCAGGCCGGTGACGTGGTGCGTGGTGAAGCCGTGCTTGAGGCAGTGTGCGCCGCCCGAGTTCTCGGCCACGTTACCGCCGACCGAGCAGACGATCTGGCTGGACGGGTCCGGCGCGTAGAACAGGCCGTACGGCTCGGCTGCCTTGCTGACCGCGAGGTTGGTGACGCCCGGCTCGACGACCGCGCGCCTGCTGGCGGGGTCGATGGCCAGGATCCTGCGCATCTTGGCCGTCACGATGAGCACGCCGTCGGCGCGGGGGAGGGCGCCGCCGGACAGGCCCGTTCCGCTGCCGCGAGCGACGAACGGCACCTGCCGCGCCGCGCACTCCGCCACCACGGCCGCGATCTGCTCGGCCGAGCGCGGCAGGACCACCAGGCCAGGACTGCAGCGGTGCGCGGTCAGCCCGTCACACTCGTAGGTGCGCAACTGCTGCGGGTCGGTGATGACGTCGTCCGCGCCGCAGATCTCGGTTAGCCGGGAAACGACCTTGTCGTCCATCTGCCCAGGATCTCTCGCCTGGCACGGATCCGCCACCGCGGGCCGCGGTTGGCCGGGTGATCCAGCTCGTTGGGCGACACTGGGCGCGCCACTACCCGATGCTCGGGATGAGCGGGGCGGGGCGTGCCATTCGTTGCCTGCGGCGGTAACAAGGAGTGTAGTACTGACGCCCCCACCGGCCACGGCGAACGGTCGTCTACTGGTCTGGCAGCCACCACCCCTTGTAAATGTTGTGGGTATTCTCCGCGAACTGGGTCATCGTCTCTTCGTGGATTCCGTTGAAGCCGCTAACGTAGTTTTGATCGACATTGGTTGAGACCAGATAGCCGTCTCCGATGCTTA
>JASHSO010000406.1 GCA_030038715.1 Streptosporangiaceae bacterium | reverse complement strand
GTCATGGCCGGGTCCGTTGGTGAGTTCGCCGCGCTGTTGCTCCTGACTGTGCTGTTCTCGGCCGCGTCGAAGCCCGCCTGGGTCGAGGTTGCCTACGTGCTCGGCCTCGGCGCCGTAGCTTTCGCCGGGGCCATCGGGCTGCGACGACTGTGGCGGTCGGCGTGGCTGCGGAAGGTGCTGCTGGCCACCGACCAGTCGACCTCGCAGCTGCGGGTGCGCGGTGCATTCCTGATCCTGCTGGCATTTGCCGCCGCCGCCCACGAGTTCGGCGTGGATACGCTGCTCGGGTCCTTCATCGCCGGGATCGTCCTGCGGGTCACCGACTCCGACGACCGACCCAGCCAGGAGCGGTACCGGGAAAAGCTGCGGGCGATAGGTTTCGGGTTCCTGGTGCCGGTGTTCTTCATCGTGACCGGAGTCCGCTTCGACGTGCGCTCACTGGCCAGCGGATCCTCGCTGGCCCTGGTCCCGGCCATCGTGGCGGCGATCCTTGTGGCCCGGGCAGGGCCAGCCTTGCTTTACCGCAAGCGGCTCGGTACCAGGCCCGCGGTCGCCGCCGGCCTGCTGCAAGCCACGACGCTGACGTTCCCGGTGGTGGTCGCCGAGGTCGGCACCGGCCTCGGGCTGCTCACGCCGGCCGTCGCTGCGGCGCTGGTCGGGGCCGCGTTGCTGTCGGTGCTGCTGTTCCCCGCGGTCGCGCTGGCACTGCGGCCATGGACCCGCGCGCCTGCGGCGGAGGCGGCCGCACCGCCGACGCCGCCTGGCCAACTGCTGACAGAGCCTAAGTTGGCCGGCCACGCACCTGGCGAGAGACTGGACTCAGGGGAGCCGATGGTTACCATCCCCAGACCGCGGCGCCGGACCGGAAGGGCAGGCAGGGACCATGGAACACGGTAGCTCGCATCGGACGCACTGGATCGGCGGCAAGCCGTGGACCGGCGGGGCAGCGATCCGCGGCGATATCTACAACCCGGCCACCGGCCAGGTCAGTGGGTCGGTCGACTTCGCCACGGCCGCCGAGGTCGATGCCGCCGTCGGCGCGGCCGCTACCGCGCTGCCGGGTTGGCGGGAAGCCTCGCTTACCAGGCGGGCGAGCGTGATGTTCGAGTTCCGCGAGCTGGTCCGGTCGCATCAGGCCGAGCTGGCGGCGCTGATAACGGCCGAGCACGGGAAGGTGGCCGCGGACGCCGCTGGCGAGGTCGCTCGGGGCCTCGAGGTAGTCGATTTCGCCTGCGGGATCCCGCACCTGCTCAAGGGTGCCTTCTCGGAGAACGTGTCCACCGGCGTCGATGCGTATTCGATCCGGCAGCCGGTCGGCGTGGTCGCCGGGATCACGCCGTTCAACTTCCCGGCCATGGTGCCGATGTGGATGTTCCCGATCGCGCTGGCGTGCGGTAACACGTTCGTGCTCAAGCCCTCGGAGAAGGACCCGTCCGCCTCGCTGCTGCTCGCCGAGCTGCTGGCACAGGCGGGCTTGCCAGACGGCGCGTTCAACGTGGTGCACGGCGGCAAGGAGGCGGTGGACGCACTGCTGGCCCATCCGGACGTGCGCGCGGTGAGCTTCGTCGGCTCGACGCCGGTCGCCCGGTACATCTACGAGACCGGAACCGCCCACGGCAAGCGGGTGCAGGCGCTCGGTGGGGCGAAGAACCATATGGTCGTGCTGCCCGACGCCGACTTGGACCTGGCGGCCGACGCGGCGGTCAACGCCGGGTTCGGCTCGGCGGGCGAGCGCTGCATGGCGATCTCCGTGGTAGTGGCCGTCGATCCGATTGGCGACGAGCTGGTGGACAAGATCCGCGACCGGGTCGCAGGCCTCCGGGTCGGGCCGGGTGACCAGGAAGGCTCGGAGATGGGGCCGCTGGTCACCAGGGAGCACCGGGACAAGGTAGCCGAGTACCTGGACTCCGGCGTGGCCGAGGGCGCCACCATGGCGGTCGACGGGCGGCAGCACCCCGTCAGCGGTGGCGCGGCCGACGGATTCTGGCTCGGCCCGACCGTGCTTGACCACGTCACGCCGCGAATGCGGTGTTACGCCGACGAGATCTTCGGCCCAGTGCTGGCCGTGGTGCGGGCCGTCGGCTACGCCGAGGCACTAGCCGTGATCAATGCCAACCCGTACGGCAACGGCACGGCGATCTTCACCAACGACGGTGGAGCGGCGCGCCGATTCACTCATGAGGTGGAAGTCGGTATGGTCGGCGTGAACGTGCCGATCCCGGTTCCGATGGCGTTCTACAGCTTCGGCGGCTGGAAAGCATCCTTGTTCGGCGACACGCACGTGCACGGGGCCGAGGGCGTGCACTTCTACACCCGCGGCAAGGCTGTCACGGCGCGCTGGCTGGATCCGCGGCACGGCGGCGTGAACCTCGGCTTCCCCGTCAACCAGTAGGAGACCCAGGCGATGAGCAGCTTCCAGCCGGACCCGCAGCGCGGTGCCGAGGTGCTCGCGATGGACCGGGCACACGTCTTTCACTCCTGGTCCGCCCAGAGGGCCGTGCAGCCGCTGCCGATCGCGGCCGCTCGTGGCTCCTACTTCTGGGACTTCGACGGGAACCGTTACCTGGACTTCTCCAGCCAGCTTGTGAACACCAACATCGGCCACCAGCACCCTAAGGTGACCGAGGCGATCGCCGCGCAGGCCGCCAGGCTGACCACGATCGCGCCGCAGCACGCCAATGAGGCGCGCGGCGAGGCGGCAACCAGGCTCGCGGCGCTGGCGCCGGATGGCATGGACAAGGTGTTCTTCACCAACGGCGGGGCCGACGCGAACGAGAATGCGATACGCATGGCCCGGCTGCACACCGGCCGAACCAAGGTGCTCAGCTTCTACCGCTCCTACCACGGCAACACCGGGGCGGCGATCACCTCGACCGGCGACCCACGGCGCTGGCCGAACGAGTTCGCCGTCGGGCACGTGCACTTCTTCGGGCCCTACCTGTACCGCTCGGCGTTCTGGGCGCAGTCCCAGGCCGAAGAGTGCGAGCGCGCGCTGGCGCATCTAGAGCAGGTGATCCAGCTCGAAGGCCCGGACACGATCGCGGCCGTACTGCTCGAGACGATCGTGGGCACGGCTGGCGTGCTTATCCCGCCGCCCGGTTACTTGGCCGGGGTGCGCGAGCTGTGCGACAGGCACGGCATCGTGTACATCGCCGACGAGGTGATGTGCGGGTTCGGCCGGGCTGGCCGCTGGTTCGCCTTCACCGGCCACGACGTGGTACCGGACCTGATCACCTTCGCGAAGGGCTCCAACTCCGGCTACGTTCCCATCGGCGGCGTGATCATCTCAGCCGCGATCGCCGGCACGTTCGACGAGCGAGTCTTCCCCGGCGGGCTGACCTACTCGGGGCACCCACTGGGGTGCGCGTCGATCGTGGCGACGATCGACGCGATGCAGGAGGAGGACATCATCGGGAACGCGGTACGAGTAGGCAGCACAGTCCTGGAGCCCGGGCTGCGTGAGCTGGCCGAGCGGCATCCGGTCATCGGGGAGGTCCGCGGCACCGCCGTGTTCTGGGCTCTTGACTTGGTGTCCAACCGCGAGACACGGGCGATGCTGGCGCCATACGGCGGCACGTCCGCTGCCATGAACGCGCTCGTGGGCGAGTGCAAGGCGCGCGGCCTGGTGCCGTTCACCAACTACAACCGTCTGCATGTTGTGCCGCCTTGCACGATATCGGAGAGCGAGGCCAAGGAGGGCCTGGCCATACTCGACGAGGCGCTGGCCGTCGCCGACAGGTATTACGAGGGCTAGCGAGCCGGCCGGAGGTAACGAGCCCATGGGACTGGAGGTCAAGCGGCTGCACCTTGCGCAGCTACGCGGGGTCGACGGCCTGGACTGGCCGGTGCACGGGTTCGTCGTGACCTTCCCGGGCGGCGCTGCGCTGGTGGATACCGGCGTCGGCGGGCCGCAGAAATGGCTGGCCGACTGGCGTGTCGTGAACCGGTCCGTGGCCGATGCGCTCGACGAGCTCGGCATGACCCCGGGCGACGTTGGCCTGGTGATCAACACGCACCTGCACTTCGACCATTGCGGCCAGAACGCGGTATTCAAGCACGCGGCCTTCTACCTGCAGCGCACGGAACTCCTGCGTGCTCGCCTGGAGTCGCCGCAGCTGGCTGGCTGGTTCGACTTCATGAATGCCAGGTTCGAGCTCCTCGACGGCGATGCCGAGCTGCTCCCAGGGCTGCGGGTACTAGCCACTCCCGGTCACACGGTCGGCCATCAGTGTGTGCTCGTCGATACCGCCGACGGGTCAGCGGCCCTGATCGGCGATGCCGCCTATACGCCCCGGCAATACCGCGACCCCGACACCGACGACCTGCCAGACGGGCAGGCTAGCGACCCGACTGCCTGGCGAGCTTCCGTGCGCCGAATCCAGCACGTTGCGCCCGACCGGGTGCACTTCTGCCATAGCACTGAGGTCATTCACGCCTGACCGCCCCTGGCTGATGGCAAATACCATGACCAGCGCCGCGGCTCGTTCGGCAGTCCGGCCGGGTCGGTGGCGCGCAGCGCCGTAGGCGCTCCCGCCCGTCGGCGCGCCGACAGGGTGCGCGCCAGGACGTCAGCAAACAGACCATGGACCCGATCGCAGCAGAAGCTCGCGCTGCTGTACAACGAGCAGGGGCTGCGACCTGCGGAGATCGCGGCCAAACTCGGCGTGAGCAGCCACCTGGTGACCCAGATCATCCTCGCCGCCAAGAACCGCGGTAAGTGCTGAGCTGCCTTACAGCGTGGTGAAGGCGTCTTCCAGGATGGCCAGTCCCTCCTCGAGCAGCGGCTGACCGATCACGAGCGGCGGCAGGAAGCGCAGGACGTTGCCGTAGGTGCCGCAGGTCAGGACCAGCAGGCCGTTTTCGTGGCAGGCTCGCGCCACCCGAGCGGCTGCCGTCGCGTCGGGCTCGATCGTGCCGGGCTTTACCAGCTCGATCGCGATCATTGCGCCGCGGCCCCGGACGTCGCCGATCACGGGGTTGGCCCTGGCCATTTCCCGCAGCCTTGGCAACATGACCGTCGCGATGGCCAGCGCCCGGTCGGGTAGGTCTTCCTTGACCATGGTCTCGATAGCGCCGAGCGCGGCGGCGCAGGCCACAGGATTGCCGCCGAAGGTGCCGCCGAGGCCGCCCGGATGCACGGCGTCCATGAGGTCAGCACGCCCGGTAACCCCGGCTAGCGGCAGGCCGCCCGCGATGCCCTTGGCCGTGGTGACGAGGTCGGGCACGACATGCTCATGGTCGCAGGCGAACCAGTCGCCGGTCCGGCAGAAGCCT
>JASHSO010000405.1 GCA_030038715.1 Streptosporangiaceae bacterium | reverse complement strand
CCGAAGGTCTCACCCTGCTCGATGCGCAGGTCGACGTGGTCTACCGCGGTATGACTACCGAAGCTGTAGGTCAGCCCCGAGCACACGACAGCGCTCGGGCCGCCCTGTCGTGGCGAGATTGCGACCGTGCCGACACCGGCTGCGTCATGCCGCTCGGTCATCGGACTCCAGTCCCGCGGCCAGCCGCAGCAACGCAGGCACCGCAGTGGCGAGCGCCCTCCGATCGGCGGGCGACAATCTCGCCAGCGCCTGACCCGCCAGCTCGGCCCGCAGGTCCTGCCACTCGGTGAGCCGCTGACGCGCCTTGTCGGTGACACTGAGCACCGCGATGCGGCCATCGGCTACGCCTCGCGTGCGCCTCAGCAGGCCCACGCTAGTCAGCTTGCCGACCAGCGTGCTGACGGTGTTGGGTGCGAGGCGGAGCTCCTGCGCGGCATCGGCGACGGTAATTCCAGGACTCCTCGCGGCCAGCCGCAGCAGTTCGGACTGCGCTGGCGGCAGCGGCTCCTGCTGCGACGCCTGACGGGCGGCGCGGCGTGCAGTACGGCGCACCAGGCCGATCGCGCCGAGCAGGTCAGCGGCAGATGAGTCTTTCACAGAGCTAACTATACGGCTGAGGCAGCCGCCGAGGTGCGGGTTGGCCGACGATGTCCACGGAACGGGAACGAGGCGGAGCCACGCTAGCCAGCTCCCCTGCCGGCGGCAGCCTGGCCGGGTCGAGTTGTCCGGCCCAGGCTTAGCCATCCCGGTGCGTCTGCGGCAGCCCGTACAGCCGGAACGCATTGCCGGAGCCGATCATGCCTGAGACCCTGACCGCGTCCTGCTCGGTCCAGTGGCCGGCCACCACCCAGCCGCCGAGAACCTCCGAGATCGCCTCCCGCCACAGCCGGGCGCCGAGGTAAACCAGCTCGGGCAGGCCGTAGGCGTCGGAGGAGTAGAGCACCTTGCCGAACGGGGCAAGCTCAAGCGTCTCGGCCAGGACGGCGGCGGCCCTGGCGCCGACATGGTTCAGCGTCAGGCCGACGTCGGCGTACACGTTCGGGTAAGCCTGGGCGAGGTAACCAGCGTGTCGGTGATAGGGATAGCAGTGCAGCAGCACGACGGGCACGCCGCACCCGGCCAGGAACTCGCGCGCCAGCAGTGGGTCGGCTCGCCTCAGGTCGATGTCGGGATCGCCGAAGCCGGTATGCAGCTGAATCGGCATGCCGAGCTCGGTGGCCGTCCAGAGCAGGTGCATGAGCAGGACCGTGTCGATCAGTCTCGGGTGCCCGCTAGCTTCGATCTGCCGTAGCCAGTCCCCGGCGGCCCTGGCGACTCCGCTACGCCCTGGCCTGGCGTAGTCGATGTCCAGACCGTGCCGGTAGGCGACGATGCTCTTCACCGCGACGGCGGCGGCGCTGCGCCGCCACAGCAGGTCGCGGAACGCGTCCCAGAATCCGTCGGCCGTGCAGCCGGCAACGGCCGCTTCCTCGGCGAGCGCCTCGAGCCGGACGACCTCGTGGACCGTGGCGCCGGACAGCTCCCCGAGCTCGGCTGGGCTGAGTGCACCCGGTGCCGCGTATCCGGTGTCCACCAGCAGGTCTGAGCAGCCCGCTGTGGACAGCAGCTCTGCTGTTGAACCTGTTGAGTTCCTGCGTTGCAGGTAGGCCCGCGCCGGTGCGGCAGGGCTGAGACCGAGCGCGGGGCCGCACCACCGCCGTACGGCGAAGCCGAGCTGGGAGTCGAACTGGCTTGTCCCGGTCGGCGCGGCCTGGTCGGACTCGGAGAGGAAGGACTCGAACTGCGCTGCGGTCAGCCGCCCGGGCACGACCGTGTGCAGGTGTTGATCGACCAGTCTGAGAGCATCGACGGCTGAGCGCAGCGTCACGTGGACTCAGGTACTCCGAGCTTGGCCAGGACCGCGGCCCTGGAGGCCGGCCGCAGCGCGTAGACCAGCGTGAACATAGCCTCGCGCATCAGGCGCTGCGCGTGGTCAGCCGCCAGCAGCGAGCGGCTGCCCTCGCTCGCCATCAGCGCGGCGGCAGCTCGTACCGCGAGTTCGCCTGCGGCCGCCCTTGCCGTTGTGATTCCCGCACCGAGTTGATCGAGTTCGGCTCGCAACGCCGCAAGCTCGCCGTCCAGCGGCGTCCGGCCGAGCAACCTGCAGCAGCGAGCGGCAACGCCGAGCGCGAGTGCCGCATGCAGCCGCAGCACCTCGGGTGCTGCGCCCGCTGCGACCGGGTGCCGGCCCGTGACGCGATCAGCGGTGACGGGCAGCTCGCTGAAGGTAGCGCGGACTGTGTTCGTCGCGTTCAGAGCAGCCAGGGTAAGCCTCTCGGCGCGCAGCGACGGTCCGTCGGCAGCATCGACGATCAGCCAGACCACGTGATCATCGGGGCTCCTGGCCGCCACGTGGATCACGTCCACCCGGTTCCAGCCGGAGACGAACGGGGAGACCCCGTCCAGGATCCAGTGCTGGCCATCGGGCCGCGCGAGCAGCGTCGGCTTCGGGAGTGCTCCGCCGAGGCCAAGACCTGCCCGGACCTCGCCCGTTGCGAGCGGCGCCAGCCATCTAGCCTTCGCTTCGGTTTCGCCGCCCGTGGCCAGCGCGTGCACGAGCCCGAGGTGCTGCGCCCAGATGAAGGCGGTCGTCAGACATCCGGTTGCCAGCGCCTCCTGGATTTCGCAGACCGTGCCGAAGTCGGCGTCGAGACCTACGCCGTACAGTCCGGCGCTAGCCAGCGTGTCCAGCAGTTCGCGCGGCACGACGTCGCTCGCATCGGTGGTCAGGGCGGCGGGGAACAGCACCTCGTCCGCGATGCGCCGGGCCACCTCGACCATGTCCACCGGTCGATCCTAGCTAGCCCGGTCGCGGGTGCTTGCTCAGAACCTGATGAAGTGCTGGAAGCACTCGAAGGCCGCGTCGGTTGAGGCGAACGTTGCCGCTTCGGCGCGCTTGACGGCGAGGTAAGCGGCCGACCGGAGCGGGCCTAGCGCGTCCATCAGCAGCTTGTCAGCCTCCAGCGCGTCCAGAGCGTCGCTCAGGGTCTCGGGCAGCCGACGCGCCCCCACGGCCTCGCGCTCGGCGTCCGACAGCGTGGCCGGATCGACATTCACGGCCGCACCCGGACTCAGCCCGCGGCGGACTCCGTCCAGCCCGGCGTGGATGAAACCGCCAAGCGCGAGATACGGGTTGGCACTGGAGTCCGACGGCTTGAACTCCAGATTTACCGAGCTGCTCGGGTCACCTCGCAGCGGCGAGCAAATGCGGACTGCCGCTTCGCGGTTGTCCATGCCGTACACGGTGTACGCGCTGCTCCAGAACTGCGGCTGCAGCCGCCGGTAGCTGTTCACGGTTCCGCAGGTCAGCGCGACCAGCCCGGGCAGGTGGGCGAGCAGGCCGCCGATGAACCGGTACCCGGTCTCCGACAGCCCGTACTGGTCGTTCGGGTCGGCGAAGACCAGCGTGCCGCCGGGCGAGCCGTCCGCCGCCACGTTGGTGAGCGAGGCATGCAGATGCGCCCCGTTCCCTGCCTGGTCCGCGATGGGCTTGGGCGCGAGGCTTGCCCACAGCCCGCGCCGGAACGCCACGCCGCGCACGGTCTCCCGGTAGAGCACGTGGTTGTCGGCCGCGCGCAGCGCCGGGGCGTGCCGTATAGAGATCTCCTGCTGGCCATGGCCGAGCTCTGGATAGTAGTGCTCGACCCGCAGGTCCTGGGCGTTGAGCGCCTGCACGACGTCCATGACATAGTCGTGGGCCTGGTGGAAGCCGGTTGCCGAGTAGCACAGACTGTCGTCGATGGGTACCAGCCGGTCTGGCCCATCGTCTGGGTCGGGTTCGCGTCGGCCGAGTGTGAACTCGGGCTCGAACGCTGCCGTCAGCGCGTAGCCCTCGGCGGCCAGTGCCCCGACGGCGTCCTTCAGGAAAGTCCTAGCGCACCCGCCCCACGGGGCGCCGTCCGCCATGACCTGGTCGGCCAGCATCGCGCCGGCACCTGGCGCGTAGGGCAGTGCCACGAGCGTCGTCGGGTCCGGCTTGATCCGGATCTCGCCGACCGGCCCCATGCCCTGCACGGGCTGCAGCGTGTCGAGCATGGACATCGCCATCATCGCGACGGTGTGGCCGATGCCGCTGGCGATCCGTGGCGCGAGGAATCCAGTCGCCGTCGACTTGCCTCTGATGATCCCGCCGTGATCGGCGTACAGGAACCTGATCAGCTCAAGGCCATGCGACTGCGCAGTCGCGACTGCGTCCTGAGCCACATCGCCAGTGCTGTCGGGCGCAGGCGTGTCGCCGGTCGTCATGGATCAGGGTTAGCACGTCCATCCCTCGCCCGTACAGCCCTCGGCGCCTGCGCGCTGCCCGGCGCTCCGTCTGTGCTGGCCGCTTCTGCGGCTGCGCTTTCGGCGCCGGAGCCATTGGCAGCAGACCCGTTCGCGGTCGCGGTGCTCGCGCTGGCGGCGCTGGCAGAAGCGCCGTTCCCGCTGGCAGCACCGGTGCTGGCGGCAGCCACTGTGGCCGCTGCCGCACCGTCCGCGCCCGGGCCCTGGTCCTCGTGCACGAACTTGCCGCCACGCAGCAGGGACGCGAACGCCGCGACGATCAGGACGGCCATCGCCATGCTAAACACGATGTCGAGGCCGTGATGGAATGGGCCGGAGATCAACTGTGGGAAGAACGTCTTGCCGGTGAGGACCGCCACGCTGTGCGCGGGTAGGTGCGCCAGGACGCCAGTCGGAGCCAGAAGCTCTTGCACCGGGTTGTAGCCGAGGAAGGCCGCGAACAGGCTGCCGACGGGCGGCAGCTTGCCAATCTGGACTGCAAGGGTATGCGGCACGCCCTGGGCAGACAAGCCATGGGTCAGTGTGGTCGGCAACGTGGCCGCCAGGCCCGCAATCATCAGGGTGAAGAAGATGCCGATTGAGAGCACGAAGCCGGAGTTCTGGAACGTGGCCAGCATGCCGGCTGCCGCGCCGCGCTGCCTGGCCGGCACGCTGTTCATGATTCCGGCGGCGTTCGGGGCGGAGAACAGGCCCATGCCAGCCCCGGCGATGAAGATCAGGCCCGCGAACTCCGGGTAGTGGAAGTTGGTCGGGATCAGCAGCAGCCCGCCAAAGGCCAGGGCGGACACCAGCAAGCCGCCGGAGGCAAACGCGCGCGCGCCGTGCTTATCAGACAGCCAGCCAGACACCGGACCTGAGCTGACGAAGCCGACGGTCAACGCGAGCAAGTAGATGCCCGCCCACAGCGGGGTCTCCTTGAACGCATAGCCGTGCAGCGGCAGCCAGATGCCCTGCAACCAGATGATCAGCATGAACTGGAGTCCGCCGCGGG
>JASHSO010000404.1 GCA_030038715.1 Streptosporangiaceae bacterium | reverse complement strand
GGATCAGCCCGGTACCAGACTTGTAGCCGCCGAACTGGGCTCCTGCTGGCCCGTAGTACTGCTGCGTGGCCCAGCCGGTCGGGGCCCCGGTCAAGACGTTCGGGGCCATGTAATTGTTCTCGTCACCGGTGTCGGCCGGGTTGAGTGCGTCGAAGCCGTGTGCGCTGGCCGGCTTCAGCACCACGGCGTGCGCCCCGACCGACGAGCCGTGCGCGTTGCCGCCCGTTTTCCCCGCCGTGCTGCCGTCGCCGATGAGGTGCAAAGCTCCCACGATCAGGGCTGCCACGACCACTAGTACGGCAAGGGTGACGGCGGCAAGCTTGCCCGCTCTGCGCCGTGGCGGCAAGTCCTGCGGGTACCCGCGGGTGCGCGGGGCGATCGGCGTCGGTGGCGCGACCACAGGCGGTACGGCGGCGCGCAGCGCGGCCGCGAGTTCCGATGGCGAGGTGTATGGCCGGCCGTCGTGGCCGGCCAGCGGAAGCGCCCGGCCCGCGACATCATCCAGCACTGTTGGCACCCCGGCGCGCACCTGGCGAGGACGCCTGAACTCGCCGCCGAGCATGGGAGCCTGGCGGAGAACGTCGTCCTCGGGTCCTGGCCACAGGCCGGTGAGTGATGCATAGAACAGTTGGCCGAGCCCGTGAGTATCGGCAAGCTCCGGGTCGTCGGAGCTAATGCCGGCCAGTGCGGCGTCGATGCCGAGACCCGTGATTTTGACGCCGCCGCCGGGTGTCCAGCGCACCGCCTCCGGCCGCAGGCACAGGTGGGCGAGTCCGGCGGCATGCGCGGCGGACAGCGCCCCGGCGGTGTCGGCCACGATCCGTGCCGCACTGAGCGGCTCGAGCGGGCCGGCGGACAGCAGGTCGGCAAGCGTCTCGCCGACCGGCCACTCCAGCACGATATAAGCGCGGTCCCAGGTGTCTTCCACGTCGAAGACCTGGGCCAGCCGGGTGTCTGTCAGCCTGCTCGCGGCCCGGGCGGCGGTCACCACCTGCTCCAGGCGCGGGAAGCCCGAGGCGAAGGTGATCACGCTAACCGGCCGGGCGAGTATTTCGTCGATGGCTTTCCATGCCGACCAGCCGCCAGCGGCAGCGAGCCGGTCCTCAAGCCGGTACCGTCCGCCGAGCCTCGTGCCGGGTTGCGATGTGAACGTGCTCATGGTCACCGATGAAAGGCGCGCCGACCTCCAGCCTCCCCTCAGGGCCATCGTCGATCACCGTGCAGCGCAGAACAATGGTGCTGCACAATATGCTAGGCCGCTACGGTGCGGCGTGGCACTCCCGCGCGCCCCGGCGGGTAAACCGTTACCAGCGAGAGATGTCAGCGGCCGAATCTGGCGAGCACCGTGCGGCTCAGGTTCGTGAGCTCCTCGATCCGCAGCGCCCTGGCAAACAGCAGGTACATCGCAGTCGCGAGTGCGCCGCCTAGGACGACTGTCAGAATCTCGCTCTGGGTAACCAGGTCGATAACGATCGCGAGCAACGCGGCCGGGAGGGCGGCCGCGTGCATCCGGACAAGAGAGCGGCCGATGCGCCAGCCGTCTAGGCCGCGCAGCCGTCTGGCGAGTATCCGCCAGGCGAGCACGGCGCCCAGCACGTTCGACAGGCCGAACGCCACACCGAGTCCGGCGACCACGCCGGCGCCGTGCAGCACCGCGAGCGAAACGTAGTTGGCCGCGATGTTCAGCGTCATGGTGAAAATGCCGATCACAGCCGGAGTCCGGCTGTCGTGCAGCGAGTAGAACACCCTGAGCTGGAGCTGGAAGAGCATGTAGGGCAGCAAGCCGAGGCAGAACATCGCGAATACCAGGCCGGTGCTGCGCGCTTCGGCGACCGTGAAGCTGTGGATGCCCATGGCCTGGGGGAGTTGCGCGAACAACAGCACGCACAGCGGGATGCCGAGCACGGCGAGCACCACCGAGCACGGCACCACGAGCACGGAGGCAAGCCTGACCCCGGCCGAGAAGTCGGCTCGCACCAGGCCGAACCGCCGATCGGTGGCATGCGCGCTCATCCGCGGCAGCAACGCGGTGATGACCGAGATACCGACGACGGCATACGGCATCTGGAAGAGCTGCCAGCCGTAGGTGTACCAGGCAATGCCGCCGTTGGCTGCGGCGGTGTTCGCGACGTTGGCGGTGACCAGGAACGCGACCTGCGTCGTGGCGATGTAACAGAACATCCAGCCGCCCATCCGGCCTATCTGCCGGGCCTCGGAACGGCGGAAGTCGAACCTCGGCCGCCAGCGGAAGCCGACTCTGCGCAGCGCAGGAACAAGCGCAGCGGTCTGCGCCACGATGCCGAGAGTCGTGCCGATGGCGACGACCTGCAGGTCGCCGGAGCTGACGTGGTGCAGGTGGGCGGCGAACTTGAGGTTGCCCAGCCCGACGATGTACATGAATAGCGCCAGGACGGCTATGACCACGACGTTGTTGACCACCGGCGTCCACATCGGCGCGGCAAAGCTGCCCCTGGAGTTGAGCACTGCACCGATCAGCGAGCTCATCCCATAGAAGAAGATCTGCGGGATGAAGAAGTACGCAAAGATGATCATGATGTGCAGTTCTGCACCGGTCATCCTGCCCTTGTACAGGTCGGCGATCGGCGCGGCGGCCACCGTCGCCACCAGCGTGATGACCAGCAGCGCAAGAGTGATCAGCGTGAACATGCGCTGGGTATAGGCCTCGCCGCGATCTTTGTTGCGCTTGGTAGCGCTGACGATCAGCGGCACGATGACGCTGGTTAGGATCCCGCCGAGGGTGAGGTTGTAGACGGCGTTCGGCAGTGTGTTCGCTGTGTTGTAGGCAGACCCGAGAGCGGCTCCGCCGAGCGCGAAGACTTGCACGAGCGTGCGCAGAAACCCGGTGAGCCGGGAGGCGAGCGTGCCGACGGCCATGACGCTGCTGGAGCGGATGATCGACGGCTGCGGCCGCCCGGCGGGCCGTGCCGGTCCCGGCCGCGCCGGTACTGGTCGTCTCGGTACTTCGCCCGGGCGCACATGCCGGCCGGCCCCGCCGTCAGGCCGCCCCGGATAGCCGTCGGCCGGCCTTCCTGGTCTCGCCCGGTAGCCGTCCGGTCGCGCACCGGGCCGGCTGCGCGGCGGGGCAGGGCCGCGTGGCGGAGCCTCCCCGTTCCCGTCCCCGCGTGTCCTGTATCGAACGGGCAGGTCTTCTGCGACGTCGTCGGTGATGCGCGGAAGGTAACCCGTGTGGCCGCCCCAGCCAACGTCGGTGAGGTCGAGATGCCAACCGGTACCGGTGTCGTCGTAGAGCGGGCCGTCGTACAGGCCCGGCTCGGGCGTATCCCAGTCGTCCCAGCCAGATCGGCCGCCTGTGGCGGGCGGGCCCGGCTCGGGCCCCTGGGTGGTCATTGGCCTCCCTACCGCAGCCCGGACTTGCCTGCTGCCCCGAGTGCGGGGTCCTCACTCATGACGTTATCGGCTTCACCGCCGACAGTCGCGCCGCCAGCCGCATCGTCAGCCGGCGCCGGGCGGCCGCGGCGGACCGCGCGCGCTGCCGAGGCAATGAGGAAGATGCCGAGCGCGACGGCGATGATGATCACTGCCAGCGTGCCGAACTGGGTCGCCCGCACCGTCACCCGCACAGGCGCGCTGGCCAGCGGCTGACCCGTCCGGTTGACCAGCCACATGGTGATGGCTACCGGCCCGGTCTGCGATGCCTGCAGGTGCAGCTTGATCGGGACCTGATGGTGTGCCGGGATCGTGATCAGCCCGGACGGCGACTCGGTCACGGTCACTGTCCCGCCCGATGCCTGGCTGGTCTGCACACGCAGCCGCACCTGCACTGCGTAGTCGAGGCGGTTGTAGATGGACACCGGCACCGGGCCCTTCAGCCCGCCGAGTGTGTTCCGGCTGTCGGCGACGATCTCGACATTCCCCTGCTGAGCGGTCCCGAGCTGCGCGCTGACGTACTTCTCAGCAGCCTTGTACAACGAGGCCGCCCGGCCCGGACTCTGGTTCCAGGCCGATGATTCGATGGCGGCGACCGCGAGGTACAGGTCGGCGTCCGGCACGGCCTGAAGGTTCTGGATCCGCTGGATCTGCTGGTCGAGCCTGCGCAACTGGTGCAGCACCCGGGTGCTGAACGTGGCCTGGCCACCGAGAGCGGGAGCGGACTGCGCGAGTGGAGCCTTTTTCGCTGCTGCGAGGCTGGACAGGCTGGTCGGCTTCAGCCAGGGCGCGCTGGCTGTGGCCGACAGCAGGCTGGCGGCGAGCCCGGCCGGGGGGCGCCAACGCTGTGGCGGGGCGACCACGACGGAACCCGACGGGCTGGCCGCGGCCATCTCGGCGGTCTCTGCCAGGAACAGCTGACTGGTGGCGAACGCCGAACCCGGCGCATTACTGGCCGACCCGAGCAGATCGGTGAGATCGTCGTTGGCCAGCAGGACTGTGTCGTAGCTGCCCTCGCCGTCGAGGGTGCGCACCACTGTGGCATCCGTCTGCGGCATCGCCTGGCTGCCGACCAGGACTGTGCCGACGCCGTCCTTTGCGGCCAGGCTCTCCAGCGTCGCCTGGCCCTGGATGCCGTCGGCTGGCCAGGCAATCCCGGTGATCTGGCCGCCCGAGGCTGATGGGTCCATGTTGCGGTGCAGGATCTGGCCGGCCACGGTGCGGCCAAGGTCGAATGCCTCCCGGACATCTTCCGCCTGGCCTTGCGAAATGAGCGAGGTCAGGTCTAGGTCAGCGTACGGGGTGACGAACACGGGCTGGCCCGAGGTCGCGGCGCTGAGCCGAGACAGCCAGGCCTTCGCTGCGGCGCGGTACGGCCCGCTCGGGCAGTCGGCGAGCGCGGCGGCGTTGGCGAGCAACGCGGGATCGATCGCCCAGGTGATGCTGTCGCGGCTGGCCAGGGTCGAGCCGTGGCCGCTCATCCCGGCGCTGAGTAGCTCGGCAAGCCTGCCGCTGCCGGTCATGCTGGCGGCAAGCTGGCGGGCCTGCGACCCCGTGCAGACGTCCCGCGGCAGCTGCCACGGCTCGTCCAGGATCGGCTCGCCAATCAGCGGCCACACCCAGGCGACCTTCTCCGGGCGCGGGATGGAATAGCTGTAGGTGCCGTGCCTGGCTGGCATATACGGCAGGAACGTGCTGGCGCTGGCCAGGTCTGGGTAATAGACGTTCCCCGCCTCGGCGGTGAGCTGGTACACGCCAAACGTGGTCATGCCGATCTCGTCCACCGGCAGCCGGGCCGACCAGCCGACGGAGGACCGCGCCGCCAGGTTGCCTCGATCTCGCCACGAAGCACCGCTGACCGGGCTCACTGCAACCAGGTCGCCGGAGGTGTACGGGACAAGGTCGTCGATGCCGCTGATGACTGTTCC
>JASHSO010000403.1 GCA_030038715.1 Streptosporangiaceae bacterium | reverse complement strand
CCATCGCCATCCAGGGTGGCGATGTAGCGAGCGCCGCTGTCACGGGCGATCCGGTAGCCGAGCCGCAGCGCGACGCCATGGCCTCGGTTGGCGGCCAGGGTGCAAACCAGTGCGCCGTGCCTGAGCGCGACGTCCGTGGTCGCGTCTGCGCTGCCGTCATCGATGACCAGCAGCGATACCGGCACGTCGGCGATCTGCTCGGGCACCTCGTCGAGCACCGCACCGATGTTGTCGGCCTCGTTGTAGGCGGCGATAACGACCACGAGTGGCTGCAGCTTGAGGTCAGAGTAGGTGGCGGCGAAAGCCAACAGGGCGGCTCCGGTGATAGCCGTGGTGTCGGGGGCCTCACGCAAGCCGTGGTAACTCACCTCAGCTGGATGCTCTCGGCTCGGCATTCCGCGTCGTCTCCCACTCAGGCCTCAGAGTTATGCCGGTCCACAATAGTCGCAACTTGGACTGGTCGACATGATTCAGAAGATTCCGTCTCCCGCATCGGCAAGACGTGCCGTAACAGACCGTACAGCCATCGGCAATGCGGATGTGCCACAACCCGCCGGTCGGTCCCGATACGTACCTAGTAGCCCAGCCAGGAGCGGCGACATCAAGAGTACCTGGCATTTCGTGCCACGCTTCCGGCCGTCCGGGGCCACGCGCCGGGAACCGCCATTTCCGGGTAAGCTAGATCGGCCCCAGGCTAGGGCAGGGACCCGGATCAGGGCGAAGAGCCGGACTCGGATCGGGCTTGTGGGTAGCTGCGGCGGAGTAGCTCAGTCAGGCAGAGCAAGCGGCTCATAATCGCTGTGTCGCCGGTTCAAGTCCGGCCTCCGCTACGATCCGGTAGTACCGGACCGGCCGCAAGGCAGTCTGCCCGGCGTTCAGACGAGAGAAAGGCACGCCACTGTGGCTGCGACCGACGTCAGGCCCAAGATCACTCTGGCCTGCCAGGAGTGCAAGCACCGCAACTACATCACCCGCAAGAACCGGCGCAACGACCCAGACCGGCTCGAGCTGAGCAAGTACTGTCCGTTCTGCCGCAAGCACCAGCCGCACCGCGAGACGCGCTAGCTGCCGCGTGGCCGTCAACCGCGACTACGCCGGCCGCACGTTCCCGGCTTCGGCACCCTATGAGGTGTCCCGCGTCAAGATCGCGGAGTTCGCCGATGCGATCGGCGACGGCAGCCCGCTCTACCGGGACCGGGAGGCAGCTCAGGCGGCGGGCTATCCGGACGTGATCGCACCGCCCACCTTCGCGATCGTGATCTCTATGGCTAGCTCAGGCGCGGCCGTCGGCGACCCAGGACTGGGGCTGAACTACGCGATGGTTGTGCATGGCGAGCAGCGGTTCGAGTACTCCAGGCCAATCACTGCCGGGGACGTGCTGACCGCGCAGTCGACGATCACCGACATCAGGGATGTTGGCCGTAATGTCATGCTGACAACCAGCACGCAGATCCGCACCCTGGCAGGCGAACTGGTCTGCGCGGCAGTCGGCACGTTGGTCGAGCGCGGCGTGCAATAGCCAGCCGAGTCCGAGGGGATCAACGTGAGCGATCAGGTCACCTACCGCGAGGTCGAGGTCGGCGCAGAGCTGCCGACGGTGAGCTACCCTGTCACCCGGCTCAGCCTGGTCAAGTACTGCGGTGCCTCCGGCGACTTCAACGTCATCCACTGGAACGAGCGGATCGCCAAGGCTGTCGGCCTCCCGGATGTGATCGCGCATGGCATGTTCACGATGGCACAAGCGGGGAGGTTCGTGACCGACTGGGCAGGACCGCAGGCGTTGGTGACGGAGTTCGGCGTACGGTTCTCCGCTGTTGTCGTCGTTCCCGACGACGACAGGGGCGCGGAGATCGCGCTGAGCGGGCAGGTAACGGAGAAGCTTGCGGGCAACCGGGTGGCCATCGCGCTGACCGCCACGTGCGCCGGTGAAAAAGTGCTGACCAGGGCCCGCGCGGTGGTCAAGCTGCCCTAACCCCATGGTCAGCCAGGCGGCAGCCGGACCAGGGTGAGGAAGAACTCGTCGATCTGGCCGATGGCCTCGATGAACCGATCGAAGTCAGCCGGCTTGCTGATATAGGCGTTTGCGTGCAGCGCGTAGCTGCGCAGGATGTCGTCCTCTGACTGCGAGGTGGTCAGCACGATCACCGGGATCGACAGCAGCTCGCCGTCCGACTTCACCTCCGCAAGCACTTCGAGTCCGTTGCGCCTGGGCAGGTTGAGGTCGAGCAGGATCAGACCGGGCCGAGGCACGTCGGCGAAACCGCCTGTCCTGCGCAGGAAGTGCAGCGCCTGCTCGCCGTCGCTCACCACGTGCAGGTTGCCGGTGATCTTGTGATGCTCGAAAGCCTCCCTGGTCATGAGCACGTCTCCCGGGTCATCCTCGACCAGGAGCACGTCCACCGCCTTCAGCTCAGCGCGTTCAGACATCGGAAGCCTCCTGGTCGGTGACGACTGGTACCGGCAGCGTGAAGCAGAACCGCGCGCCTTCTCCGAACGCCGTATCGAGCCAGATCCTGCCGCCGTAATGCTCGACGATCTTTCGGCACATGGCCAGTCCGATGCCAGTGCCGGCGTAACTCGCACGGTCGTGCAATCGCTGGAAGATCACGAAGACGCGCTCGGCGTACTCGG
>JASHSO010000402.1 GCA_030038715.1 Streptosporangiaceae bacterium | reverse complement strand
AACCTCGGCAAGGTCAGCTCGTCGGCCGGCTACGTCTTCGCCGAGGCGCCGAACGGCGTTGTCTATTACGGCAGCGGCCCGCTGGTCTACGTCGTCGACGGGACCTCGTCGCCGGTCGTTCTGCTGCAGGCCGCGGGCACCGTACTCGGCGTGGCGGCTAACTCCGCCGACCTGTTCGTGCAGACAGGGCGCACCGTGACCGAGTACAGCCGGGCGGCCGGCACCAAGATCGGTACCTGGACGCTGCCGTTCAAGATGACTCCCACCTCGGCAAGCCTCTTCGCGGTCGGCGGCACCGTATGGTCGTCCACCGACTGGGCGACCGACGAGAGCGGGCTTGAGTATGCGACGGTCTACCGGATGGCAACGTCCAGCAGCACGGTGCACACGGTAGCCAACAGCAGTGCGTACCCGTTCGACATGGCTGCGGACTCCGGCGGCCTGTACTTCGAGGCGGTGCGCCGCAACGGCACCAACGGCTACCTCGTCCGCGCTGAGCCGTCGGGCTCGACGCTGCGGCGCTCGGACGGCAACATCGATGCTCCGCTGGCGCTCGCGGGCGGCAAGGTCTTCCTGCTCGCCATCCACTACAACAACGACACGACCCACCTGGACAGCTTCAGCGCGGCGACGCTGGCCGCTGGCTTCTCGCCCCGCATCGGCCAGACCTACCGCGATATTGCCGGCACCGGTGCGGGGCTGCTGGTACTCGACCAGCCGTGCAGTTCCCTGGTGTGCTCCACAGCGACGGTCCGCCAGGTCGCCACGTCGTCCGGCGCCCTCGGCGCGCCGCTGCGGGTCCGCGACGCGCTCACACTGGTGCCCGGCCCGTCCGCGGTTGTGATCACCGATGTCGGCGGCACGTACCACCTGGTCAGGCTCGCCCGCTGAGCCGGGGGGCGACGCGGGCGCTGCTACCGTCCTGCTCGTACACGGTTCGTGGCACGGCAGCTGGTGCTGGCAGCGCGTCGTCCCGGTGCTCCGACAGCAGCGCCTGCGCGTCGTGGCGGTCGACCTGCCGAGCTGCGGTCGGGACGTGGCGCGGCTTGCCGATCTCGACGGTGACACGGCTGAGATCGCATCGCTGCTGGACCGGGTGGACGGCCCGGTAGTCGTGTGCGCCCACTCCTACGGCGGCGCGGCTGCGACGGCCGCGGCCGCGGGGCACGGCCAGGTGCGACGGCTGGTGTACCTGTCCGCCTTCATGCTCGACGTCGGCGAGTCCTGCTCGGACATCGCCGGCGGCGCGCTGCCTGGCTGGTGCATCGTCCACGACGACGGCACGTTCATCATCGACCCGCGAGCCGCCGCGGAGGTTCTGTACGGGGACTGCGACGCCCAGACCGTGCGATGGGCGACGAGCCGCCTGGTGCCGCAGCTGACAGCTACGTCAGTCCAGACCGTGACGCGGGCGGCGTGGCGGACCATCGCCTCGACCTACATCGTGTGCACGCTGGACCGCGCCATCGATCCCGCCGTGCAGCGACGGCTCGCGGTGCGCGCCAGCCAGACCGTGGAGCTGGAGAGTTCGCACTCGCCCTTCCTGTCGCGTCCGGTAGCCGTTGCATCATTGATCGGGACCATTGCCCGCGCCGCGTGAGGAGGCCGATATGGCCTGGGACTTCTCGACCGAGCCCGAATTCCAGCAGCAGCTCGACTGGGTGGCTGATTTTTGCAGGAACGAGGTGGAACCGCTCGATCTCGTCTTTCCTGGCGCGGCCTATTCGCGGTCTCCGAAGGCCAGGATGCTGGCTGACCCGCTCAAGCAGCAGGTGAAGGACCGTGGCCTGTGGGCCCTGTTCCTCGGGCCTGAGCTGGGCGGGCCCGGGTTCGGCCAGCTCAAGCTGGCGCTGCTGAACGAGATCCTGGGTCGCTACGCTTCGGCGCCAGTGATCTTCGGCACAGCGGCACCGGACACCGGCAACATGGAACTGCTGGCCGCCTACGGCACCGATGAGCAGCAGCGTGCGTGGCTGTATCCGCTGCTGAACCAGGAGATCTTCTCGGCGTTCTCCATGACCGAGCCGCAGGGCGGGTCTGACCCGAGCCTGTTCACCACGCGCGCGATGCGGGACGGCGACGAGTGGGTCATTTCCGGTGAGAAGTGGTTCACTAGCGCCGGAGCCAGGGCGGACATCATCTTCGTGATGTGCACCAACGGGATGTTCGTGGTGCCGCGTGACACGCCAGGCGTGGAGATCATGGGCTATCCGCCCCGTCACAACCACATCCGCTACAACGAGGTGCGCGTCCCGCTGGGCAACCTGCTCGGACCCGAGGACGGCGCCAGGGTGCTGGCGCAGCGCAGGCTCGGCGGCGGCCGCATCCACCACGCCATGCGCACGGTCGCGCAGGTCAGGCTCGCCTTCGACATGATGTGCGAGCGTGCGTTGTCTCGGCAGTCGCACGGCAGGGTGATCGCCGAGCACCAGATGGTGCAGCAGGCGATTGCTGATTCCTATGCCGAGCTGAACATGCTGCGGCTGATGGTGCTGTGGACTGCGTGGACCATCGACAACTCCAGCAGCCGCGAGGCTCGCACCCAGATCGCCGCCTGCAAGTACACCTGTGCCAAGGTGCTGCGCGAGGTCAGCTACCGGGCGCTGCACATCATGGGCTCGCTCGGCACGACCAACCTCACCCCGCTGCAGGCGATGTGGGCGGCCGCGCCCACCATGGCGATCGCCGACGGGGTAGACGAAGTGCACAAGGTGACGGTGGCCCGCAACGTATTGAAGGACTACCAGCCGCATCCCGGGCTGTGGCCGAGCGAGTACATTCCGGCAAAGCGCGAGCAGGCGCGCAAGAAGTACGCAAGCCTGATCGACGCCGACCCGGAACTGGCCGCCTGGGCGGATAAGGCGGCCAAGTCGCCAGCAAGGGGCTGAGCATGGACGTCGCAGGCAAGGTCGTGGTCGTGACGGGCGGTGCGAGCGGGATCGGCCGTGCGCTATGCCGCGCCCTCGCAGCGAACGGTGCCACCGCAGTCGTCGTCAGCGACGTCGATGCACCGGGCGCGGCTGAGGTTGCGGACGAGATCGGGATGGGCGCAGCGCGTTCCCTCGCCATAGCGGCGGACGTGGCGAGCGCCGCGGACGTGCAGACTCT
>JASHSO010000401.1 GCA_030038715.1 Streptosporangiaceae bacterium | reverse complement strand
ATGTTCGCCTGGGCACAGACCGTCGTGTTCGCTGCCTCCGGCAGCCCGCCCGCCGGGGCTGCTGACCTTGCGGTGCTCCCCCGTGGCGTGCATGCCGCCGTGCGGCGGTGCCTGGATCCCGACCCGTCCGAGCGACCGTCAGCCAGGTCGGTAGTCCTGGCCCTGCTCGGCGGTACCGACATAACGGCGGGAGTGCTCGCCGCAGGCACGCGCCGTGCGACCAGGCCCACCAGCAGCCAGCACCCGCACGGCCGTGAGCTGGCCGTGCCCAGCCATCACGAACCCGGTCCTGCCCCGCAGGCCAATCGGCACGCCCGGCCCAGCGACGAGCGCACGCCAGCGCACGCCACTGGCGCGGGGGCGGTACCGCGCCGCGCCGGCTCGCGCCATCAGGCCATGCGCGGCGGCCGTAGGACTGGAGCGCTGGTGACCGGGCTCATTGTCGCAGTCGTCGTGCTGGTGGGCGCGGCGATACTGCTCCTGACTCAGAACCACCGCACACCGTCAGCGTCGCGCCAGAGACTGACCGACAACTCGCGTGCCACCGGCCGCAGGTCGGCTTCGGCGTCGTCGGCAGGTCGTGGCGACACTCCTGCTGCCTTCGCCGGATCGTGGTCGGGCCGGGTCACGCAGCCGCCGGTCGACATCTACCGCGTCACCGTCACCCTGACTGCCGGGGCCGCCGTCGCCACTGTTAGCTACTCCGGCACCAGTACCTGTTCCGGCTCGCTCACCCTGACCTCAGCAACGTCCACCAAGCTGATCATGACCGAGGCCGTCGCCAGCGGACCGTGCAAGAACGGCACCGTGACAGTCACCTTGATCAGCACCAGATCGCTCTGGTTCAGCTTTCAGAGCACAGGCCCTGCCGCGACGGGCAGACTGACGAGGAACTAGCCGCCGACTACTGCAGTGAGCTGGTCGTGCAGCTGCGCGAAGAGCACTGGGCTCGCGGCAATCGTCATCTCCTCGCCCGGCTCGCGGCCATGCATACCCGCGACGACCGCCCCGGCCTCGCGGGCTACCAGGCCGCCAGCGGCTATGTCCCAGGCGTGCAGGCCGCTCTCGTAATAGGCGTCCACCTGGCCCGAGGCGACATAGCACAGGTCGACCGCAGCCGCGCCCGCCCGCCTGATGTCGCGTACCTTCGGCAACAGCGCAGCCACGGCCCTGCCCTGAGTCGCTCGCTGGCTGGCCTGGTAACCGAAACCGGTCGCCACCAGCGCATCGGCCAGAGGCACGCCGGCGTTGCAGGCCAGCCGCCTGCGGCCGGGTTCCCACCCCGACTCGAGCCAAGCGCCGCCCCCGAGCCACGCCAAGTACAGGCTTCGCTGCAGGGGCGCGCAGACCACGCCAGCGACCACCACGCCGTCCACCTCGGCGGCGATGCTGACGGCCCAGGTCGGCAGCCCGTACAGGTAATTGACTGTGCCGTCGAGCGGATCGACGATCCACCGCACCGCGGCTCCCGCACCAGTCTGGCCGCCCTCCTCCCCGAGGATGGAATCTGCGGGTCTGGCAGCACTGATCCGGCGCCTGATCAGGTCCTCGGCGGCCCTGTCCAGCTGCGTGACCACGTCGGTCGGGCTCGATTTCGTCTGCACGACGGCGGCCATATCACGCCTGGCCGTCAGCAACTCGCCCGCCTCCCGCGCCGCCGAGCAGGCTAGCCCGACGAGCTCGCCCGGCTGCGGTCTGGCTGACCCAGTCACCGGGCTAGGCCGGCCGCGCAGCAGCCGGGCGGGCAGTGATCGGGGGCTACGCCCAGGCTGCCCATCGCGACTCCCGGTGCCCCGTCCAGCCGCTCGCGTGCCAGGTCGGTGATCATCGAGACAAAGCGGTGATCGGTGCCGGGCGTCGCCGCCCGCGCGAAGGCCAGGCCGACTCTGGCGGCCGTCTGCGCGGCCTCGGCGTCCAGGTCGAACCGGACCTCCATGTGATCGC
Organism: Streptosporangiaceae bacterium; assembly: GCA_030038715.1. Classification (GTDB taxonomy): domain Bacteria; phylum Actinomycetota; class Actinomycetes; order Streptosporangiales; family Streptosporangiaceae; genus JAJYUU01. The sequence continues at coordinate 3,086 of JASHSO010000401.1, read as the reverse complement.
TGACAAAGCCAATCGGCACCACCACGACGGCCCGCGAACCGCCGGCGGCCAGATCGGCCAGCAAGTCGTTGACGTCAGGTTCCAGCCACGGCTGCGACGGCGGGCCGCTGCGGCTGCAATAGGCCAGATGCCACGGCCGGGTGAAGCCAAGCCCGTCAGCCACCAGGCCGGCCGCACTGGCAAGCTGCGTCGGGTAGGCCCCGCCATGTAGCCCGCTGGCCTGCGCCATCGTGACCGGGATGCTGTGGGCCATGAAGACCAGATCCCACCCGTCCTGCAGCTGACCGGGAAGGGAACGCGCAGCCGCCGCGGTTGCTGCCGCGAAGGGCTCGATGAAGCCCGGGTGGTTGTAGTACTGACGAATCTTGTCAACCTGCGGGGCACCCTCGCCGACTGCGCCGCGTGCCGCATCGATGTCGTCGAGATACTGGCGGCAGCTTGAGCGGGAACTGTAAGCCGACGTCACGAAGGCCAGCGCCCGCGTTACCCCGTCGGCTGCCATCCGGGCCAGCGTATCGGCTAGATACGGCCGCCAGTTCCTGTTGCCCCAGTACACAGGTAGGCCGACGGCCCGAGCTGCGAAGTCCTTCTCGATCGCGGCCAGCAGGTCACGGCACTGCTGGTTGATCGGGCTCACCCCGCCGAATTGGTAATAGTGCTCGGCCACCTGCTCAAGCCGCTGCGCGGGGACACCGCGACCTGATGTGACATTACGCAGGAACGGCATGACCTCGTCACGGCCTTCCGGGCCGCCGAAGGAGACCAGCAGGAACGCGTCATAGGGCGCCATGCCCCTATCCAACCAGTGCCTTACCGGTAGTCGGCGGCGTACTCGGCGGCCAGGCCCAGCACCTCGTTGACGTACCACTGCGCGTGGTTGTAGTCGAAGATGGCGTTGCGTAGCGACTCACCGCCAGCAGCCGCTCCGTCGGCGCACAGCAGCCTGGCCGCCGACGGCACGGCGTCGTAGGGGTTCATCACGTCCGGCGGGCCTGCCTCGCCAAATCCGTCGATCCCCCACGTCGACCAGGTGGAAGGCAGGAACTGCATCGGGCCAAGCGCGCCAGCGACCGATGGCCCCACGTTCATGCCGTCCGCGCTTTCGATCTGCCCGATCGCCGCTAGCACTGTCCAGGACAGGCCAGGGCAGTAGTCGGCCGCGGCTGCCTTGAAGAGCTGCAGGTAGCTGGTTGGTCGATCACCCGCGGGCACCGATGCCACGGGCAGGTCCTGGCTGCGCAGCACCTCGACCTTCCCGTCCCCGCCGAGGACCGATGTCACTTCGGCGGTGAGCGTCGGCAGGCTCACCCCGGGTGCGCTGATCAGGCCGGCCACCCGGTGGACCAGGCCGAGCTCGGCCGACAACCGCTGGTCTACCAGCAGGTCGATACCGTCCATCCCGAGGCTCGCCGCTGCCCCGAACCTGACCACCCGCACGGAGGCACCCGACAGCCGGTAATAGTCGCCGGACCGGAGCGAGAGCCGGTCGTGCGCCTCTGCTGACGCCACGAACTCGCCGCTGCTCAGGGCCGACCAGAAGGCCTGATCCGACGCCGTGCGCAGCGGCACCCACGACCGGAACGCGGACGGATTCACCCCAATGACACTGACCGCGCGACCACCTGCGGTTATCTCGGCACCGTCAAAAGTGATCATGTTACGAACCCCGGCTATCTTCCGCAGCCGGGTGATCTGGCCGCCCGTCAGCCCGTGCGGCGCGACGATGAGCAGGTCGGGAAGGATGATTTGCCGGAACGAGCTGGCCTGGCTGACTTCCCGGCTCGCGTGGCCGGTGGCGTCCTCGACCGGAACGGACGAGCTAGCCGCGATCTTCTTCCCGCCGCGCAGATCGGGACGGGCGGGCTGTCTCGCGCTGAGGCCAGCCATCGCGCGGCCGCTGGCGACGCTGCCCGCGGCCCGGTGGCTGACGGCGGCGTGCATGGCCAGGCCGATGGCTACGACCGCCGCCGCCAGCACGACAGGCACCAGCCGCCTGACGGCCGGGACGCGCATAACGCGCATGCCGATGGCAGGCTGCGCGCCCGGAGGCTTGACGGCGCGGCGCGCCCTCCCCGGCAACCGTCCCATAGTCCACCCATGCTAACCAGCCGACCCCGGCGTCACCGGGCCTGCCCGGCCGACGACGACGGTGCCGCACCGCCCGGCCGAGCCATCGAGACACCACCGTGCGACTGTGGGTCCATTACTGTACATATTATCGATATACCAGGTCAACGCTGTGATTATGCCGTGGTGACTGGTCCGTCCCAGCCTGCAGCCAGGCCCAGTGGCGGCAGCTCAGCGGGTCGCATGCCACGGGCGATGATCACGGGGCACAATGGGCCGGTGCGTAGACGCAGAGGCGCATCGTCGGCCAGGCCTAGCTGGCGCAACTGGGCCGGCAGCGTCGTCAGCAGCCCCAGCCGGGTGGTCGCCCCGGCTTCGGCCGACGAAGTAGCGGCCGAAGTGAGCCGCGCAGCGGCTGACGGCCTGACCGTGCGGATGACCGGCAGCGGGCACTCCTTTACTCCCATTGCGGCAACCGACGGAGTACAGCTGCGCCCGGACAGCCTGACAGCCATCAGGTCACTCGACCAGGCGGCCGGGACGGCGACTGTCGAGGCCGGGTGCCCGCTGCACGTACTGAACGCCGTGCTGTTGGCCCGCGGGCTGTCGCTGGCCAACATGGGCGATATCCAGGTGCAGACTGTGGCTGGCGCGATCCAGACGAGCACGCACGGGACGGGGCGTGACGTTGGCGGGATGGCGGCTCAGGTGTCCGGGCTGGAGATGGTGCTCGCCGATGGTCGCATCGTCACCTGCACGCGCGACTCGCCAAGCGGCGGCATAACTCTCCCGGGCGGCAGCCCAGCCGGGACTCTCGACGCCGCCCGGGTCGGCCTAGGCGCACTCGGCGTGGTCACGGCCGTCACATTCGATGTCGTCCCGGCCTTCCTGCTTGAGGCGCGGGAGGAGCCGATGAGCTGGTCGCAGGTGATCAGCAGGATGGACGAGTTCGCCGCCGATAACCAGCACTTCGAGTTCTACTGGTTTCCGCACAGCGAGGGCTGCCTGACCAAGCGCAA
>JASHSO010000400.1 GCA_030038715.1 Streptosporangiaceae bacterium | reverse complement strand
GGTGCGACGCCGTAGTGCAAGACCGCGCCGTCCGGGCCCTTGTCGGCGGCCCAGTCCGGGATGGGATTGCTGAGGTCTTTCCCGGTCACTCCCTCGAAGGACGCCACCTCACCAGGGCCGTAGAGTCGGCCGAGCAGGTTGTCGAACGAACGGTTCTCGAACATCAAGACCACGATGTGGTCTAGCGCGTTGCTCCGATCCGGACGTGGCAAAGCGGATCACTCCACTAGTGAGAGCGCCCCGTATGAAGTTAGCTGGGCGCGTGGTAGCCGACCGCATCCTGCAGCCGGGAACGGCGCGTGCCGGACGGTTTGCCTGACTCGGCGGCCTCCTGCGGAGCCGCCGACGACGTGGCGACAGCCCGGACGATCTGCTCTGCCATCCCGTAGAGCAGCGGCAGGGCGCCGGCTACAACGCCTCCCACCTGGTTGACGTGTGCCACGCCAGGCCGGATGACCTTCGCGTCGCCGTCGATCTTGCGGATGAGGTCTTCCGAGTCTTCCAGGTTTTCGGCTATCCGGTCCAGCAGCGTCCCGATCCAGAAGAGGTAGAGTGCCAGCCCGCCCGTGAGCACCGCGATGACGACGACCGTCAGGACCACTAGGCGCTTCATCTCTTCACCTTTTCGAGCACGCGGCCGAGGAACAGATGATGCTGAAGCCCCTCGGCCAGCACCGCGTCCACGCCGTCGGCGACCTGCGGGATCAATGCGGCCTCGGCCGTATTAGCCGCTGCGGCGCGCAGTGTGTCGCGCACTTCGATGACGCGCCCGTCGATGCGCTTCACCCGGTGAACGAGCAGGCTCAGCATCGCGGCCACCGCTGCGTCGACGACGAAGCCCGCGGCGATCGCCCGGCGCCAAGCCGCGCGCTCGTAAGCTGGCATCTCTAACCTCCCAGCCGGGATCGGCCGCGCTGCAGCCCGCCGACGATCGCATTCGCGTCGTCGATGGTGGTGTGCAGAACATCTAGTGCGGCCGTGTTGCGCTCGGCGTCTTTCAGCGCCGCGTTGATCTTCGGCGTCTCGTCGCTGATCGACTGCGCATAGGCCAGGATCGATGACACCAGCGCAACGACCACTACTACGACGCCAGTGCCGATGGTGTAGCCGGCTATCCAGCCCGCCTGGCTGGTGTCGGCTGCCGTCCGGGGCCAGGCGCGTCGCTGCATCGAGTTCACTCCCCTCAGGCCCGGTCAGACTGTGTCGCAGAACTCACGGACCGGCTTGAGATTTGCGTTGATCGACGTCAGGCGGTCCGGCACGGTGCTTGTCAGATCCGCGATGGCCTGCGCTGCGTCAGTCGTGGCGACAAGGTTTGCCCGGATGGCCCGCAGGTGGAAGATCACACGGACTAGCCCGACCGCAGTGATGCCGACAGTGAGTGCCGATGCCGTGAGGGTGGTTTGGGCGGCCGCTCGCATGTACAGCACATCCTTCCTTGCTTAGCCCAGGAGCTTGGCGACCGAGTCCGCATACCGAGTCGCGCCGGCCGAGACATCCCCGACCGTCTGATCGGTGACCGCCAGCGCCTCCGGCGTCCCATCGAGGTCATTAACGAGTTCGCCGCCATGGGCAACGATCTCGTCGCTGGCGTGCCGGATTCGCTCCAGCGCGGCCAGCACGCGGTTGAGCAGATAGATCACCAAGGGCAGCACCAACAGGATGAGAATCGTGTTACCGACTCGCCACAACCGCATGTCCACACCCCCCGATGCGTGGCCCTGACCGGACGAGGCCTCTCCTCAGCGCGTAAATGCATCGCAAGGGGGTGTACCCGCGAATACGCTCCGTGCACGCACCCTAGCCTTCTGGTTGCTCCCCCTCGTAGCCGCGGGCTACGTGCCTGCCCGGCCCGCGACACCAATGGCACCACGCCGCCAACGACCGGAGCGCCTAGCAACCCGTGCGGGCCGGATGCGCGTCTAGTAACCGCAGACAGCCCCGCGGCCATCCGGCAGGAGGACAGTCCGATGGGAAACAGCTACGACGCCGCCCGAGAGCGTTACATCCGCACCGGAGACCCCAGAGTGCTCGACGACATGACCCGCAACCTCGAGCCCGAACCACTGCTCATACCGCTGTATGAGCGCGCGCCGCTGCCAGTCCCGCGCATGCTGGCATCCAGGTCCCGACCCGCAGCAGCACCGGTGACGCCCACGCTCGGCCAAGCCATAGTTGAGATTCTCAACACGCCGATTGACGAGCTACACCGGCAGGCACACCGCGCCTTCTGGCGCGGACTGCTCGGCTTCTAGCTGGGAACCCGGCCACCATCCGCTGCAGATGTGCGGCTAGACACCATCGTTGATCTCGCCGCTAGCCACGCGGCCGCCGCGCGCCGCCGCCGCCGCCGCGCGCTCGGAGGGACTCGAACCCCCAACCTTCTGATCCGTAGTCAGATGCTCTATCCGTTGAGCTACGAGCGCAGATGGACCCGGACAAGTGTACGGCACGAAGAAGCAGGCGAACGGCTGCCGAACGGTTCAGGCGTCCTGGCCGGTGTCAGAGACGGCGCCGACGAGGACCGTGCCTGGTCTGGTCTCGGCTTCATTTGTGACAGCGCCTGGCCGTGCTGGCCTCAGCAGCAGGCAGGCCGCAGCGCCGGCCAGCAGCAGCGCCACCGGGATCGCAAGCGTCGGCCGCATGGCCTCGACATATCCGTGACTGAAGACCTCCTGGACGAGCAGGCGCAGCTGCGTAGCCAGCGCCCCAGGAGTTCCGGCGGGAACGCGCGCCCCCGCCTCGCCGCGGCCCACCTGCAGACCCGACTTGTCCGCCGCGGCGAACCCCGCGACGAACGGCCGCCTGGCAGCCACCGGCAGACTCCGGGCCGCCGTCACCGCGCGAGCCCCCAGGTCAGAGCCGAGCCGACTGGCCAGCACCGCGCCGCTGACCGCGCCACCAAGCGTGGCGCCGAGCTGCCGCCCCGTGTTCTGCAGTCCCGATGCCGCACCCGCCATCTCGGGCGGCACCGCGCGCATCGTCATGGTCGCGAGCGGCGCGAATATGGCGCCCATGCCGACGCCGGCAATCAGCAGCACTGGCGCGAACGTCAGCGAAGTGGCATCGGGGGAGGCCACCGCGGCGACGCCCGCGATCCCGGCGGCGTACACCGCGAGGCCGGCCATCAGGACGTACCTTCCGCGCGCACGATCAGTGAGCCGCCCGGCGAACGGCGCCAGCGAAACCATTGCCAGCGTCAACGGCAGGCCCGTCAGTCCCGCGTGCACCGCCGTGAATCCGAGCGCTGACTGCAAGTTGATGGAATTCACCAGCAGCATGCTCTGCAGCGCGAACTGCACGGTCAGGCTGAGGGCGATGAGCACGGCGAAGGTGGGCTTGCGGAAGAGGTAGAGGGGAACGAGGGGTTCCGGGTGGCGGCGCTCCCACGCTAGGAACGCGGCAACCAGGGTCATGCCTGCGACGAGGATTTCCGGAATCGTGATGCCGTATCGCACCGTACCCCAGGCATAACGCTGCCCCTCGATGACGCCGTAGCACAGGGCTCCCAGGCCGGTGCTCGCCAGCAGGACGCCGACCAGGTCGAGCCGGTGCCGTCGGCCAGTCTTGATCTCCGGCACGAACGGGTAGCTGAGCGCGATGCCGACCGCCGCGATCGGCAGGTTCACGTAGAAGACCCAACGCCAACTCAGGTAGGTCGTGAGCAGCCCGCCCACGGTCGGGCCAGCCACCGCAGCGAGCCCGACCATCGAGGAGTAGACGCCGAACGCAGCGCCCATCTTGTCGGTGTCGAATACCGCCCGGATGATCACCATTGCCTGGGGCGCGAGCGCTGCGGCCCCGATGCCTTGCACCACCCTTGCGGCGATGAGCTGGTTCGGGCTCTGTGCCGCGCCACAGGCGGCCGAGGCGACCGCGAACAGGGCAAGGCCCACAACGAACATACGGCGCGGGCCGAACAGGTCACCGAGCCTGCTAGCCAAGATCAGCAAGGCAGCGAAGACCAGCAGGTAGGCATTGACCACCCAGAGTGCCTGGTCCAGTGAGGCATGCAGACCGGTGATCACGCTCGGCAGTGCAACGTTCACAATCGTGCTGTCCAGCAGGATGGCGAAGGTCCCCAGACAGAGCACGATGAGCGCGAGCCAGGGCCGCTGAGCTCCGGCGTGCCGCGCACTCTCGCCTGTCTGCCCGGCTAGCAAAGGCAACTCGTCCTCGTCAGCCCGACCTGCTTGCGGCATCGTCGCTCCACTAAGTAGCTTCACCAGACTTACTTACCGTGGCAGGGCGAGTGAGTTTTGTCAAACTACTTACTATGCCTATGCTGGCCGCATGCAACTCACGAGCTTGGCGAACTGGGACTGCTCGATCGCTCGGACGCTGGACGTGGTGGGCGAATGGTGGTCACTGTTGATACTGCGAGACGCCTTCCGCGGGACTCGACGGTTCGACGACTTCCAGGCCAGCCTCGGTTTGGCCCGCAGCGTACTCGCGGCCAGGCTGCGCAAGCTCACCGAGAGCGGCGTGCTGGAGCGGCGCTCGTATTCCGAGCACCCTCCCCGCTATGAGTACCAGCTCACCGAGAAGGGGCGGGCCTTGTTCCCGGTTATCACGGCCCTGCTCGAGTGGGGCGACGCTTGGGCTCGGGCACCCGGTGGACCAACTGTCGAGCTCGTGCACCAGACCTGCGGCCGGGTGACGCGGCCGGTTCTCACCTGCCCGCACTGCCATGGCGACGTCAGCCCGGCCAACACCCGAAGCCAGCCAGCCCGCAGCTAGGCACGGCGGGCCAGACCTCTTGGCGCGATTTTGCCCGTTGGCTGGAACGTTCACGCCGGGTTCTTCGTGCTTGGTTAGCGAGCTGGGAGGAGACCCGGATGACAGCCGGCCGCAGCGCAGCTGAGCTCGAGTGCTTCCTCGCCGAGCGCGCCGATCACCTGCTGCGCACAGCCGTGCTGCTCGCCGGCACCAGGGAAGCCGGCGCATGTCCCCGCGTAATCGCAGGCCGCCGGCTCGACCGTCTCCGCGGCCGCCTCACCAGGCAGGGCCTGACGCCCGTTGCGGCTAGTTGCCGAATACAGCCCGACCTCATGGCGCTCTTCGCACTGTCATCGCCGCGGTGCACTCGTCGATTGCCGCTCGCGCCCATACTCGTTGCTGATCGGTACCGACGTGTTCGGCCCACTCCTGTGCGCGCAGAAACGTCGCGAGTGCCTCCTGAAGACGCCCGGCTGCAACGTGCCACCATCCGAGGTTGTGGTAGATAGAAACGAGCCAGCGCCGAGTGCGGTCGTCGGGCGCCGCCAGAGCGAGCTCGATCGCCTTAGCCGCCCACTCGCTCGACCGAGTTTGGTCGGCGATGGCGAGCATGTGCAGCGCGTCGATCCGGAGGAATAGCAGCCCGGCGGACTCGGCGATCCTGGCGGCAGTCTCGAACTGGGGCACGGCCTCAGCCGGGCGGCCAGCGCTGTTCAGCAGCCGACCGGTCTCAAGCGCAACGCGGGTCGCGAGCACGGCGTCAGCGGGATGGTACAAAGACTCGAGCAATGCGGTCCCGTCCGCAAAGCGCTGCTGCAGGCCGAGTGCCCTTGCTCGCTGGGTGACCAGCTCGGCTCGCTCGGATTCTGTGTGCCACGCCAGTCCCTCCTCGAGCGCGAATCGTTGATAGGACCCGGCCGGGTCGTCGAAGTCCCACAGCTCGTCGAGCAGCATCTGCGCGATCACACCGTCAACGTACTTGACCGAGAGCGCCTGGCTATTGCCCGCGGCCGACGGGCCCGCCCGGCCGCGAGCAAGCGTCTCGCCCATAACGGCTTGCCCGCCGTACCAGGCGTCCGTACCGTCGGCCAGGTGGCCGGCTCCTCGCTGTGGCGGCACCGGGACTTCTTGCTGCTGTGGAGCGGCCAGTCCGTCAGCCAACTCGGGTCGGCCGTCACCACGGTCGCGTTGCCGCTGACCGCGGTCGTATGGCTGCACGCTTCCACGTTCCAGGT
>JASHSO010000399.1 GCA_030038715.1 Streptosporangiaceae bacterium | reverse complement strand
GAACCGCCGACCTGCTGGCCGGTGTTGACCAGGCTGGAGGCAAGGCCGGCGTCGGAGTCCCCGACCTTGGACAGCGCCACCAGCGTGAGCGGCATGAAGAGCATGCCGAGGCCGGCCGCGGTGACCAGCATCGGGCCGAGCAGGCCTCCGGCGTAGCTGGAGTGCTCGCTGATCCGCGACAGCCAGGCCATGCCGGCCGCTCCGGTCGCGGCACCGGCGATCAGCACCGGCTTTGCTCCGATCCGGCCGACAAGCTGGGAGCTGATCCCTGCCATCGCCATGATGGCGGCCACCATGGGGAGGTAGGCAAGGCCGGTCTTCAGGGCGCTGTAGTGCCAGACGTCCTGCACGAAGATGGTCAGGAAGAAGAACAGGCCGAACATCGCTGTGCCCACGCACAGCATGATCAGGTTCGCAGCCGACCGGTCCCGGTTGCTGAAGATTCGCAGCGGCATCAGCGCGTGCCTGCTGCGCGACTCGATCGCCACGAACGAGGTCAGCAGCACCACGGCCGCCACCAGGGAGACGATCACCTTGGTGTCGCCCCAGTGCGACACGCCGTTCTGCGTCGTGGCCGCGTTGGACAGGCCGTAGACCAGGGCTGCCAGGCCACCGGTACCGGTGATCGCGCCGGGAAGGTCGAACCGGCCTGGGTGCCGCTCCGACTCGCCCAGGACTCGCGGCGCGGTGAGCGCGACCACAATGCCGATCGGCACGTTCACGAACAGGACCCAGCGCCATGAGGCGTAGGTGGTGAGCAGGCCGCCCGCCAGCAAGCCAACAGCGGCGCCACCGATGCTCATGGCGGCATAGACGCCCATCGCCCTGTTCCGCCGCGGGCCCTCCGGGAACGTGGTGGTGACCAGCGACAGGGCTGTCGGCGCCACGATCGCACCGCCGAGGCCCTGTATCGCGCGGCAGGTGAGCAGCCACGCCTGGCTGGTGGCGAAGCCGCCCATCAGTGAGGCCAGCGAGAACAGGATGATTCCGGCGACGAAGACCCGGCGCCTGCCCAGGATGTCACCGGCTCGGCCGCCGAGTAGCAGGAAGCCGCCGAAGGTCAGGGCATAGGCGTTGACCACCCATTCCAGGCCGGAGTCGGAGAAGCCGAGCGCGCTTTGGATGTGCGGGAGGGCGACGTTGACGATCGTCGCGTCCAGCACCACCATGAGCTGGGCCGCCGCGATGACCACGAGCGCCAGGCCGAGGTGGCGGTGGGCCGGGCCAGTACCGTCAAGCGAGCCATGAAGCACCGGTGCGGTGCTGGGCTCCGCCAGTTGTGACCTCTTGGCGGGCATAGACAGTGACTCCTTCGCTGCAGTTCGTGTTCTTGGTTGAGGCTGTTGTCTGGCTTACCGCTCGGTGCCGCCGGTCCTAGGGCGTACTGATCTAGGGCCGGGACTCCACGGTCCTGTGCGCAAGATTTGCGGGTGAGCTGTCGGCTATCGCGGCTCGCGGCCTAGCCGGCCGCGGTGTCGCTCAGGACGCCATTCACCTCCCCCGTCGGGGTCGGGGTGAACCCACTAGATGTCGCGAGCGGCGGGTGCTCGGGATTGCGTTCGGTGCCGTCCGCCGTGCCGCGGTCGTCTTCGCCGGCCCCGGTGGCGTCCGGCTCGTCAGGCTCCGTGGCGAGCATCTTGCGGATCAGGGCCAGCAGCTCGGCGCGTTCGGCATCGGTCAGTGCCCGGTTCCACGGCATCCGGGCCGAAATCTCGCTCTCGATGCGTCGCTTGAGGCCGAGACCTTCGTCGGTCAGCACCAGGTTCTTGACGCGGCGATCGGCTGGGTGCGGCTCCCTGCGGGCCAGGCCGCGCTTCTCCAGCATGTCGGCGATCAGGGTGACGAAGGATGGGTCGCAGTGCATCCGCTTGCCCAGTTCCTTCATCGCCATGGGGTGATCAAGGATGTGCAGCACCTTGATGAACGGCGCTGGGACGGCCATGCGCTGTGCTAGCTGCTCGGCCTGCGTGAGGATGTGCCCGATCAGGTCGAAGAAGCAGTCAGAAACCTCCCAGCTCTGATCGGTGCGGGACTGGTCTGGTGCTGTCACAAGTGGCTCCGTGTCCGCTGCCTGCAGTCTGGCCACGTGCTCGCGAGGCGGGCTATCCGGCTGGCTTGAGCAACTGAATAATTGAGTAGTTCAAACGTTAATACGCTCAGTTGATGATGTCAACCTTTGAGATGCTCAACTGAACTCGAATCCCGCAGCCCACACTGGGCCGCTCGGCGGGCGGGCGGTGCCTATGAATGCAGTGAGGAACCTGGAAGTTTGCTGCGTGTCAGCCAAGTCTCACGGTGTTTGCAGCACGGCATCGCATCACGACGTTTACCATGCGTTTACCTAACTCGGGAGGCTCAGCCGCCTTCAACCGGCGGTCGGCTGCAAGGACTGGTGGATGACTAGCGATGTGACACGACGGGGATTCATCGGGGGCGTGGTGGCCGGGTCGGCCGGCGTGGCGTTGGCCGCCTGCGGCTCGGCCAGCGCGACAAAGAATAGCGCGGCCCTTGCCCCGAGCAAGCCATCGCCAAGCGCCGCCCCGACCCGCGTTCAGCGCTTCAAGTCCCGGCCGGACCTCAAGCCACCGGTCGTCAGTATCCGCGGGTCGGCTCCCGCCTCGGTACCCGGCTACATCTTCATTGCGCCGGAGGGTGCGGGACCGGACCAGAGCGGTGCCATGATCGTGTCGACCGGAGGCGACCTGATCTGGTTCTCGCCGGGCTCGGTGGCCCAGGAAAGGATGGACTTCAACACCCAGGTCTACCGCGGCAAGCCGGCGCTCACCTGGTACCAGGGGCCGATCTCGGCGGCGGGCATCGGGGAGGGCGTCGCGGTGATAGCGGGCTCCGACTACCGTCAGCAGCAGGTCGTGCACGCGGCCGACGGGCTGAAGGTGGACCTGCACGAATTCTTCCTCACGCCGCAGGGCACGGCGCTCATCACTAGTTACCGGCCGCGACCGGCCGACCTGTCGGCGATCGGCGGGTCAGCGAGTGGCTACGTGCTGTCGAGCGTCGCGCAGGAGATCGACCTGGCGACGGGGGCGCTGCTTTTCGAGTGGGACAGTCTGGACCATGTTCCTGTCACCGACACCTACGCCAAGCTCGTCGGCGGTGCCAAGACGACCCCGTTCGACTACTTCCACATCAACTCGATCGCCGTCGCCCCCGACGGCGACCTGCTCGTGTCGTCACGCAACACCTGGGCTGTCTACAAGGTGGGGCGGCCAAGCGGCCAGGTGGCCTGGCGCCTCGGCGGGAAGCAGTCCAGTTTCACGCTGGGTCCCGGTGCGCGGTTCTACTGGCAGCACTGTGTGCGGCCGGTCGGGTCGAGCATGCTGTCGGTGTTCGATGACGGTGCCGCGCCGGCCGAGGAGAAGCAGTCCCGCGCGATCGTCCTCGACCTGGACACCTCCACCATGCACGCCACGCTGGTCCAGCAGTACGTCCATCCGGACATCGCGCCGGGCGAGACGGTGCTGGCCGGCTACGAGGGCAGCGCACAGGTCCTGCCAGACGGCAGCATGTTCGTCGGCTGGGGAGCCGTGCCGCGGTTCTCGCTGTTCACCGCCGACGGCCGCCTCCAGCTCGACGGTCTGATACTTCCGCACGAGCCTTCTTACCGGGCCTTCTTGCACGACTGGTCCGGTCATCCGACCGAGCTACCGGCTGCGGCGGCGCGGCATCGATCCGGCGGTTCCACCGTGTTCGCGAGCTGGAACGGCGCGACGGATGTGGCGTCCTGGCGGGTACTGGCCGGCAAGTCGCCCGACAGCCTGGCAGTTGCCGGGTCGGCTCGGAGATCAGGCTTCGAGACGGCTATCAGGGTGCACAGTAGGGGGCCCTACTTCGCGGCGGTGCCCTGCGACCTGGCAGGCCGACAGCTCGCCCGGTCGGCGATCG
>JASHSO010000398.1 GCA_030038715.1 Streptosporangiaceae bacterium | reverse complement strand
CTGCGGCCCGGCTATGCGTTCTCGGTCGAGCCCGGCATCTACCCCGGGCCGCACGGCGCCAGGATCGAAGACATCGTCGTGTGCACCGACGAGGGCGGCCGGCGGCTGAACAACGTGAGCCGGGAACTGACGGTGGTGGCGGCCTGATGCCAGGCGTTCTGAGGGAGACCACCGACGAGACCGCCGCGGCGCTGTTCGGCCTGGCACGCGAACTGGCCGAGGCGGAGCTGCGGCCCAAGGCGGCCGCGGCGGAGAAGGAGGGCAGGTTCCCGCGCGAGGAGTTCCGGCTGCTGGGCAGGGCCGGCCTGCTGAGCCTGCCGTTTCCCGAGGAACTGGGCGGCGGCGGCCAGTCCTACGAGAGCTACCTGCAGGTCGTCGAGGAACTCGCGACGGCCTGGCTGACCGTGGGCCTCGGCGTCAGCGTGCACACCCTGACCTGCTTCCCGCTGGTGACGGCCGGCACGCCCGGCCAGCAGCAGCGGCTGCTGCCTGACATGCTCGGCGGCGACCAGCTCGGCGCGTACTGCCTGTCCGAGCCAGGCAGCGGCTCGGACGCGGCCGCGCTGCGGACCAGGGCGGTCACGGCCGACGGCGAATACGTCGTGACCGGGGTCAAGGCATGGATCTCGCATGCCGGCCGGGCCGACTTCTACACGCTGTTCGCGCGGACCTCGGGCGAACACGAGGGTCCCGACCGGGCCAAGGGCATCAGCTGCTTCCACGTGCCGGCGCAGACGGCCGGCCTGACCGCGGGCCCGGCCGAGCACAAGATGGGCATGCGCGGCTCGGTTACCGCGCAGATGATCTTCGATGCGGCTCGGGTGCCTGCCGCGAACCTGATCGGCGAGCCCGATCGCGGTTTCCAGATCGCGCTGGCAGCGCTGGACGCGGGTCGGCTGGGCATTGCCGCCTGCGCGACCGGCGTCGCCCAGGCAGCACTGGATGTCGCCGTGCAATACGCCAGGCAGCGCCGCCAGTTCGGCAGGGCCATCATCGACTTCCAGGGCCTGCAGTTCATGCTGGCAGACATGGCCACGGGAGTCGAGGCGGCGCGGGCGCTATACCTGGCGGCGGCGCGGCGCAAGGACGCCGGGCTGAGCTACGGGCGGCAGGCAGCGATGGCCAAGCTGCTCGCCACGGACACGGCGATGCGGGTCACCACGGACGCCGTGCAGGTGCTCGGCGGCTCCGGCTACGTCGAGGACTTCCCTGCCGAGCGGCTGATGCGCGAGGCAAAGGTACTGCAGATCGTCGAGGGCACCAACCAGGTGCAGCGGATGGTGATCGGCCGGGAACTCGCCGGTCCGGCCGCCGGTCAGCGCTGAGGCAGGGGCCAGTCAGCGCTGTAGGAAGCGGTCGGTGCTGATCCGGCCGCGCCCGCAGGCGTCAACTCGTCCCCACCGCCCGGGCAGGTCGAGCAGCTCGAGGTGACCGATCCGCCTCGGCAGCGCCGGATCCACGACCAGGTGCTCGCCCTCGGCGTCGAGGCCGAGCACCGCGCGCAGCAGCAGCAGCGGTGCCCCGGCCGACCACGCCTGCGGGCTGCAAGCCGTCGGGTAGCGGACCGGGTACTTCGTCGCGCTCCGCGGATAGCCGGCGAACGCCTCCGGGAGCCTGCCCTGGAAGATCTCGGCCGCCTCGAGTATGCCGGCCGCCACCGCGGCTGCCTCCTCCCGGAACCCGTATCGCCGCAGGCCCCAGGCGATAAAGGAATTGTCGAACGGCCAGACTGTGCCCACGTGGTAGCCGACCGGGTTATAGCGAGCCTGGCCCTCGGCCAGGGTGCGCACGCCCCAGCCCGAGAACAGCCGGGGGCCCAGCAAGTGCCGTGCGATGGCGCGTGCCTTGGACTGCTCCACGATGCCGCTCCACAGCAGGTGCCCGTTGTTGGAGGTGAGCGAATCGACCCGGCGCCCGTCGGTGTCGATCGCGACAGCGAAGTACTCTCCGTCCTCGACCCAGAAGTCGCGGTTGAACCGGCGCTTGAGGTCGGCGGCCTCTTTTTCGAGCCGGTCGGCGAGTGCCGGGTCGTGCCATACCTGGCGGGCCAGCCGCGCGCCGCGCACCTTGGCGTCGTAGGCGTAGCCCTGCAGTTCACAGGTGGCTCGCGGGAACCCCGGCAATTCGCCGTTGCGGTAGCAGATCGAGTCCCAGGAGTCCTTCCAGCACTGATTCTCCAGGCCGGTCTTCTCGTTGCGGGTCTGGTAGGACACGTAGCCGTTCCCCTGCAGATCAGCGAACTCGTCGATCCAGTTCAGGGCCGCCCTGGCCGCGTGCTCCAGGTAACCGACGAGCTTGCCGTCACCGGTCCAGCGCTCGTACTCGTCCAGCAGCACGACGAACAGCGGGGTGGCGTCGGCGCTGCCGTAATACGGGGAGTGCGGCCGCTCCTCGAAGGCCGTCATCTCCCCGTAGCGCAGTTCATGCAGGATCCGGCCGGGGTCCTCGTCACGGAAATCGTCGATCCGGGTGCCCTGGCGCTCAGCCAGCGCCAGCAGCGTGGTGGCTGCTAGTTCGGAGGTAAACGGCAGCGCCTGCAGGCTGGTGAAGATGCTGTCACGGCCGAAGATGGTCATGAACCAGGGCAGCCCGGCGGCCGGCAGGGCACTGTCAGGCATGGTGAGTGTGGTGAAGCGCAGCGCCGCGAGGTCGGTCAGGCAGCGCTGGTAGATGGTCCCGAGTGGTTCCCAGTCGCACTCGATCCTGGGCGCGCGCCTGAGCCATTTCTGCAGTCCTCTGGCCATGTCTCGCCGCACGTGACGCTGGCCGTGGCTGTCGCCGCCGGGCGCGGCAAGCCCGGCCAGGCCCGGGATTGCCGCCACCGCCTCAAGATCGGTCTGCCACTGCCCGTGTGCGGGGATCCGCACTGTGAATGTCAGGCCCTTGGCGTCGATGGTGGCGGGCTCACTGGAGGAGATCCAGGTCTCCCGCCGGTAGGTGTCCCGCTGGTAGGACAGCACCAAGCTCCCGCCCACCTGCTCGGCCAGATAGCGCCCCTTCTTCTTGAGTGCGTCCTTGACCTCGAACAAGTCGGCGAAGTCACTGCCCGCCTCGACCCGGATGCGCAGGTCGACGGGGACATCGTCGTGGTTAAGGACCCGGAGTTCCTCGCGGAAGCCATCTGCGACCTCGCGCTCCCGGATTACCGAGAGCTTCGCGTCCACGTACACGGTGCTGCTGCCTGGCACCAGGAAGAACCGGGCCTGGAAGTACTGCAGGTCATCAAAACACAGCGGGGTCAGCCGCTGGCCGTTCACTGTGAGCACCCAGTGCGAGAGGAACCGGGTGTCGAACGAGAACAGGCCGGTCGGGTCCGTGCGAGACGCCGTAATGTCGCCGCGGTCGTCGCTGACCACGAACGTATTGCCTTCGAGAACGTGCACGAGCTCGTCGCTCACTTCGGCCTCCGTTTGGCCATGACGGCCTTGGCGCTGATGGGCGCTATCCGGCCGGTCGAGCCGGGCGGGCCGGGCAGGCAGCGCTGGAACATGATCGCGGCGCCCACGCTGCCCTCGCAGGTCAACAGCCCGCGCAGCAGCGCTGCCTGGGCGTTGAGGCGTCCTGTCACAAGCTCGGCGAGACGGTCGCGGGTAAGCTGCACGACTACGTCGGCCGGGTTGCGGCGGCGGGTCACGGTTGTGTCGCCGTTGGCGATGCTCACATGCCATCGCTCGACGTGCCCGTCGTCGCTCACGTCGAAGCGCACGCTCGCCGACTCCCGCTCGAAAGTAGCCGGGTGGCCCGGAGCGGCCAGGGCCGCGAAGAAGTCGCTGATCGGATCGCCTGCCGTGGTCGCAGGCTTGACGCT
>JASHSO010000397.1 GCA_030038715.1 Streptosporangiaceae bacterium | reverse complement strand
CGGCCACGCGAGGTATGCCGGCAACCTGTGCGCGTCCCGGACATAGGCCGCGTTCGACGCTTCGATGCCGAACCAATGTGGCAGCAACCGGAGCAGCCGCTCGACAGCTGCGGGATCGCGCTCGCCGGACGTCACTCGCCAGCGGGTTTTGTCGGTACCGCCGGGCACCATGGCCTGCATGGACCCGAAGCTAACGGCGGCTCATGCCAGATGCACCCGAATAACCGCCGTGCCGGGCCAGGCGCACCGATGCGACGGGCCCGATCCTGACATGGCTGCCCGGCTCATGGGTCGGCTGCGCGCCGAACCCTGGCTAATGAGAGCACTGGAAGTGGTCGCCGCAAGCGGGCTGCCGGAAGCCTGGATCGGTGCCGGCGTCATCCGCGACGTGGTCTGGGGCCAGCTCTGCGGCGGCTTTGACCCGGCAGCGGTCAAGGACGTGGACGTGGCGTTCTTCGATCCCGCCGACCTAAGCCGTGAGCGTGACGAGGAGGCCCGGCGAGTCCTGGCAGGGACGGCCGGGCTGCCGTGGGAGGCCACCAACCAGGCCGCCGTGCACACCTGGTATCACGACCATTTCGGCGGACCGCAGGTCACGCCGCTGACTAGCGTGCATGACGCGGTTGCTACCTGGCCGGAGACAGCAACCTGCGTCGCGGTACGCCTGACCGGTGACGGCATGCAGGTGTGCGCGCCGCACGGGCTGACCGACCTGCTGTGCGGGGTGTGGCGAGTCAATCCGGTGCGGGTGACGCCAGAGGTCTCGCGGGCGCGGCTGACGCGGCAGCGCGTTCGCGAGCGCTGGCCCGCGGTCACGATCGTGCCGCCTGCGTGATCACCGTAACGCGCGGCCGGCCCCGTTCGGCCAGACGAGCGCGTTCGAACTCGCCGTAATCGCAGCCGCAGCTTCGGCGCAGGACAAGGTCGGTAGCGAGTCGTTCCACCCGAGGCGGCAGGTCCGGGTTGGCGATACGGTCGAGCAGGCGCGCGCAGGCGCGCTCGCCAAGCTGCCGCATTGGCTGGTGGACCGTCGTGAGCCCGGGATCGAGCAGGCTGCCGGGATAGATATCGTCGAAGCCCGTCACGGCAATGTCCTCGGGTACTCGCACGCCGGCCCGGCCGAGGACCTGGAGGACGCCGATCGCCATCTGGTCGTTGGCGCAGACGACCGCGTCGGGTAGACCACCCCGGCCGTCGGCGAGCAGGCTTTTCGCGGCTTCCTCGCCGCTTTGCACGCTGAAGCGTCCAGTACACGAGCCGACCAGTTCCGCGTCGGGATGCAGCGTCAGCACGTGCTGGAGCGCGAGCCGACGCTCCTTGGCGTCGGGCGCTGTCGGCGGCCCGTCCAGGTGGAACAGGGCACGCCTGTCATGCACGTCGATGAGATGGCTCACCAGCGCGGCGGCGCCCGATCGGTTGTCGGCTGTCACCAGGTCCACGGCCCGCTCTTCGGGATCCCCGGCGACAGCGATCACCGGGAGCCGCGCGGCAAAGCGGGCCAGGAACGACGACGGAACGGCTCCCTCGATGATCAGCAGGCCGTCGACCTTGCCGGACAGGGACATCAGCCTGGATAGCTCGTTCTGGCTGTCTTCGTGAAGGTAGGTGATGAGCAGCGACCAGTTGTCGTCGCGCAGCCGCGCCTCGACGCCGCGCACTATCTCGTCGTAGAAGAGCAGGCTCATGGTCTCGACATCGTGCTGGCTTGGCACCGGGCGAACGTGTTCCATGCACACCAGGCCGATCACGTCCTTGCGACGGCGCGACAGGCTCTGCGCCGAGCCATCCGGGACGTAACCGAGCTGGTCGATGACCGCTCGCACCCGGGCCCTCGTGCTAGCGCGCACTCGGTCCT
Organism: Streptosporangiaceae bacterium; assembly: GCA_030038715.1. Taxonomy (GTDB): domain Bacteria; phylum Actinomycetota; class Actinomycetes; order Streptosporangiales; family Streptosporangiaceae; genus JAJYUU01. The sequence continues at coordinate 6,153 of JASHSO010000397.1, read as the reverse complement.
GGCCGTGAACCACCCGCGAAACAGTGGCCGTGGAAACGCCGGCCAGTCGCGCGACGTCATAGAGCGTCGCGGCCGCTGCACCATCACGGTGGGGCGCGGCCGGCCGCCGCCGCGTTCTGTGGTCAGCCCGGCCGGCGGCTTCGCCTGGTCCTGGGCTGCCGGTCGGTTTCCCCGCCATCCTGCTGCGCCTTCTGAGCTTTTCTTCCGCGGCGTGGTCTGACCGCTTACAGTCGTGCTATCTAAGCGCTTACACTACCGCCGCGGAGACCGTCGAGGCCATGCCTCGGTCCGCCTGTCCATCGGAGGAGAGCACATGACCACACCGGGTTCGGACTCTGGCGCCCTGTCCTTTCCCCCTGGCTTCATCTGGGGCGCCGCGACTGCCGCCTACCAAATCGAGGGAGCCGCGAACGCCGACGGCCGCGGGCCCTCTATCTGGGACACTTTCTGCCGCCTGCCCGGCAGGGTTCGTAGAGGGGACACTGGCGACGTCGCCTGCGATGCCTATCACCGCTATCGGGAGGACGTCGCGCTGATGTCCGCGCTCGGTCTCGGCGCCTACCGTTTCTCGGTGTCGTGGCCGCGGGTTCAGCCTGGCGGGTCTGGTCCTGTCAACCAGAAGGGGCTCGACTACTACCGGGCGCTTGTCGACGAGCTCGCCGAGCACGGCATCGACCCCGTTGTGACGCTCTACCACTGGGACCTGCCGCAAGAACTGCAGGACTCCGGGGGCTGGGCGGCTCGCAGCACGGCGCAGCGGTTCGCGGAGTACGCGCGCCTGGTGGCGGACGCACTCGGCGCAGGCGTCAGGCGCTGGATCACCCTCAACGAACCGCAGGTGGTCGTGGACCACGGTTATCGGAGCGGTGAGCACGCCCCTGGACTGCGAGACGATGCCGGTGCCACGGCTGCGAGCCATCATCTGCTGCTCGGCCACGGGCTTGCCACCCAAGCGCTGCGCAGCGTGCTGCCGGCGGGCGCCGAGATCGGCATCACTTTGGACATGCACCCAGTGCGCGTCCCGGCCGATGCCCAGTCAGACAGCCTCGAGCGGGCGCGGGTCGCCACCCACGCCGAGCTGAACGGGATCTACCTCGGGCCTGTGCTCTATGGCCGCTATCCAGAGCACGCCAGGCCGGTTCTCCTTCCGCAGCCGCCGGTGGTCGCTGCGGGCGACATGGCGACCATCAGCCAGCCGATCGAGTTCCTCGGGGTCAACTACTACTCGCCGGTGTACCTGCGTTCGGGCGACCCAGACGACCTGCGCCGCCACGAGGAGCCGGCCCGGTGCGAGCTGCCCGGTGTGGTTGAGTACCGGCCGACCGGGCTCAAGCGCACCGCGATGGGGTGGCTCGTCGACGCAGCGGGGCTCTACGAGCTGCTACTCCAGCTATCTGCGGACGCGCCCGGCCTGGCGCTGTATGTCACCGAGAACGGCTGCGCGGCGGAGGACTACATCGACCCCAGCGGCGCGATCAACGACGTCGAGCGGGTCACGTACCTGCATGAGCACCTGGCTGCGGCAGCCCGCGCGATCAAGGACGGGGCGAACCTGGCCGGCTACTTCGTGTGGTCGCTGCTCGACAACTTCGAGTGGGCATGGGGCTATCAGCGACGGTTCGGCATCATCTTCGTGGACTACGAGACGCAGCGGCGCATCCCTAAGTCAAGCGCGACGTTCTACGGACAGGTCGTCCGGGCTAACGCGCTGCCGCCGTTGCCGAGCTAGTCACTGGCCGCAGCTTCCGACGCCGAAGCGCTGCCCCGCGCCGAAGCGCTGCCCGGCGCCGAAGCGCTGGTAGTGGATCAGGTTCACATCGACAACTATGCTCGTCGAGCACGGCGTCGATATGACCCGGAAAGACCTCATGAAGATTCTCCTCACGTCCGCTGGCATCAAAAACACGAGCATCCAGAATGCGCTGGTCGATCTGCTCGGCAAACCGATTGCCGAGTCGAGTGCCCTATGCATTCCCACGGCCGCGTACGGGCACCCCCTGTGCGGTCCCGGCGCGGCGTGGCGGATGATCACCGGACGAGATGAGACCCCGCTGTGCGGAGTGGGCTGGAAGTCCCTGGGGGTGCTGGAGCTCACCGCGCTGCCCAGCATCGATGAGGAGCGCTGGGTTCCTGTCGTCAGGGAGACTGACGCCCTGCTGGTGGGAGGCGGTGATGCGGCGTATCTGTGCTACTGGATGCGGCAGTCCGGACTGGCGGACCTCTTGCCGTCGCTGCGCGAGGCGGTGTACGTGGGCGTGAGCGCCGGGAGCACGGTGATGGCTCCGAGCATTGGGCAGCGCTTCGCCCACTGGAAGCCGCCCACCGGTAGCGACAGAGCGCTGGGAATGGTCGATTTTATGATGTTTCCGCATCTGGATGACGAGGATCTGCCGGGCAACTCTATGGCCAACGCAGAACAATGGGCCGCCAGCGTGCCGGTGCCGGGGTACGCGATCGACGACCAGACTGCCATCAAAGTGACCGATGGTGCCGTCGAAGTCATCTCAGAGGGGCACTGGAAGCTGTTTACCCCCTAATAACAGCGAGAACGCCGGTACCGACTTGAGCCCGCGGCGTCGGCGTTCGTGGACGACCGCCACCGAACGTGCGGCGGCGCGCGCGCTTGGCATCAACGCGGTGCGCTACTCATCCGCTGAGCAGCGCAGCCGCAGTTGGCGGCTCGCGGCACGGATGTGCTCGTTCCGAGACACCCGCCCAGGTGACGCCGGGCAGCCGCGAGAGCGTGACTTAGAGTGGAGCCCGGAGTGAGGCCCGCGTCCTGCCTGCGGCCGCCTAGCTGGAACCGGTCTGCCAGGCAGAGAGGATTCAGATGAGCGAGCGACCCAACGCAGCGGCGGCAGGGACCATCAGCATCGGCGGTGACCTCACGGTCAACCGGATGGGCTTCGGGGCGATGCGGATAACCGGCCGCGGAATCTGGGGGCCGCCGCCGGACCGAGACGAGGCGAAGGCGGCGCTGCGCCAGGCCGTTGACCTAGGCGTGAACTTCATCGATACAGCCGACTCTTATGGCCCGGAGGTCAGCGAGGAGCTGATCGCCGAGACGCTGTACCCGTATCCCGACGACCTGGTCATCGCGACCAAGGGTGGGATGGTGCGGCCAGGGCCCGGGCGCTGGGATCCCGACGGCCGGCCCGATCATCTGCGCGCGGCCTGCGAAGGCAGCCTGCGTCGGCTGAGGCTCGACCAGATACCGCTTTACCAGTTCCACAGGCCGGACCCGAGGGTACCTATTGCCGAGTCGATCGCTGCGCTCGTCGAGCTGCGGGACGAGGGCAAGATCCGCCACATCGGCGTGTCCAACGTGTCCGAGCAGCAGCTCCGCCAGGCGCAGAAGCTGACCGCGATCGTCTCGGTGCAGAACCGATACAACCTGTCCGACCGTTCGTCTGAGGCCATGGTCGACCTGTGCGACTCCGAGGACATCGTGTTCCTGCCCTGGGCGCCCATCCAGGAGGCCGACTCGCTGCCACCGGTCCTGAACGCTGCACGGCAGCACGACGTGAGCACGCGGCAGGTCGCGCTCGCGTGGCTGCTGGGCCGGTCGGCGCAGATTTTGCCAATCCCAGGCTCTGGATCCGCGGAGCACATCGCGCAGAACATCGCGGCAGCGTCGCTACGGCTCAGCAGCAACGAGGCGAACGCCATCCTGGAACTGGCAGGCTGAACGTCCCTCGTTTAGGTATGGCCCCTGCTGCCCCTGGCCGTCTAGGATCTGCTTCACGTTGGGTCGAAGTGGGCTGGCGGCAGGGGTGGGCGATGAGCGACTCTGTGGTTCCTGGCGACAGGTCGGCAGCGGCTGTAGCCAGAGCGGACGCAGATGCTGCCGTGCTCGCAAGGTTCGGCTACCGGCAGGAGCTGCACCGGGTGCTGAGTCTCTTCGAGAACTTCAGCGTCGCTTTCTGCTACCTGTCGCCAATGGTCGGTATCTACTCGCTGTTCGTGCTCGGCGTCGGATCGGCGGGTCCGCGTTACATCTGGCTGATGCCGGTGGTAGTGGTCGGTCAGCTGTTCGTCGCCCTGGTGTTCGCCGAGCTCGGCAGCCACTACCCGATCGCCGGAGCGTTGTTCCAGTGGGGAAAGAACCTGCTCGGCTCGGGTTACGGCTGGTGGGTCGGCTGGGTGTACGGGTGGGCCCTGCTGATCACCGTGGCGTCCGTCGACACCGGCATCCCTGGGTACGTGGGCGCGCTGTTCCACAACCTGTTCGGCGTGAACTGGGACGTGGCCGCGCCGAACGACATCCTGGTGATCACCCTGGTACTGCTCGCGATCCAGACACTGTTCAACCTGTACGGCGTGAACCTGCTCGGCCGCGTCTCGCAGGTTGGCGTGTACGTCGAGATTCTCGGGTCGTTCGGCATCGCGATCCTGCTTGGCATCGAGGGCTTCCACCACGGGCTTGGCTTCCTATTCACTACGCAGGGGGCCGAGCACGCGGCCACCAACCCGTTGGGCGTCAATTTCAACGGCAACTGGCTGCTAGGCGCTGCCCTGGTCGCGATCCTGGCGCACGTCTACATCTTCTACGGCTTCGAGTCGGCGGGTGACATCGCCGAGGAGACCCGCGACGCGAGCCGTCAGGTTCCCAAGGGCATCGTCCGCTCGCTGCTAGTCGGCGGCCTTGCCAGCTTCATCCTGGTCGGCGCGCTCATTCTGGCCATGCCGGCCAGTCACTCCGGCTACAAGACCGCGGCCTCGCTCACAGGCGGCGTTCCCTTCATCATCAGTAGCAACGTGAGCAGCACTGCGATCCAGGACATCATCTTGTTCCTGGTGTGCTTCGCGTTCTTCAGCTGCGGGACCGCGGTGCAGGGCGCGGGAGCCAGGTTGGCGTTCTCCTACGCACGCGACCACGCTGTGCCTGGGCACCGGCTGCTACGGCATATCTCGCGCCGCACGGAAACCCCGATCTACGCGATCCTGCTCGGCGCGGTCATCCCGGCGATCTTCGCGCTGCTGGTCCACGTCACGCCCAGCACTAACATTCACTTTTTGTTCGTGACGTATCCGGCCCACCTGAACGCGCTGTTCGCGCTGGTGTCGTTCGGAGTGTCGGGCATCTACCTGTCATTCCTCATGATCACCATCGGGGCGCTGGTCGCCCGTCTGCGTGGCTGGCGGCCCGCAGGCAGTTTCCAGCTCGGCGCGTGGGCATACCCGGTGACCATCCTCGCCATCCTCTACGGCGCTGCCATGCTGGTGAACATCGTCGTGCCCACCGGCCTGAACAGCGCGAAGTCGGTGTTGTTCAACTACGACTGGGTGACCTTGGCGGTAGTGATTGTCATCGTGGTGATCGGCGGCGTGTACTTCCTTGCGATGCGGCCATACCGCAACATCACCCGGGCGCATCCGCCCGTGGCCGAAGTGGCGGCCGCGGCTGCGGATGCCGGGCCGAGTCCAGCAGCGAGTTAGCGCGGCGCTTACTCGCGCGAGACGATCGCAGCCCGGTCAGGCGCCCCGCCCCGCCCCGCCCCGCCGTGGTCGTGCGCTCATCGGCATGCGCCGCGGCCGGCTCGGCTTTGCGCTGGCCGCAGGGCCCTTGCAGAGTGGCCCGAGACTGAACGCCGTCCCCATCGTGACCGCCAGTCAGACCCGGGGTCAGGCCCAGCTGCCAGCCGGAAGCGCCAAACAAATCAATGAGTGTCAGACCCTAGCACTAGAATCGACAACTAGTTCGATCGCAAGAAACTCGGCGGGAGGTGGCCGCGGTGACCGAGACATCTGAGCGCAGCGCGGCCGGCGCGGCCGCGCATGGGGTTCGCGGCAGCGCGCCGGCCGCGGGCAGCATTGCCGAGGCGCTGGCGCTGCTGGAAGCGGGGCTGTCGTTCCTGGCCGGCGCGGATGCGCCGGCGCTGACAATGGCGGAGCAGGCTGCTGCGCTGCGGGCACTGGCCAGGGCCGAGTCGATGCAGCTGGCGGCGGCTAGCAAGGTCTTGCGGGCGTTCGACGTGGGCGGCGGGTATGAGCTGGACGGGCAGCGCACCGCACGGTCGTGGCTGCGGTGGCAGACGCAGATCACCTCAGCCGCGGCCGGGTGGGCCACCGGCTGGGTACAGCGGCTGGCCGCCCATCCTGAGGTCTGGGGCGCGCTGGCGGCGGGCCAAGTCTCACCATCGTGGGCGCGGG
>JASHSO010000396.1 GCA_030038715.1 Streptosporangiaceae bacterium | reverse complement strand
ACGCCTACAACGGGCTGAAGTCAGCGGGCAACTCCATGACGAAGTTCGTTAACAGCCTGTAACCATGCGCCAGACGACGTCCGGCCCGCGTGCCCCAGTCGCGATCAACAAATATCTCCTCCCGAAAGAGGTACAGGTCGCGAGCGTACGGCAGCACCCAGCGGTGCTGATCATGCCGAGTGCGCAGGCACTGGGCGGCCTCATCGTCGTGGGCCTGCTGTACGCCACGGTGGTCCACGGGGTGCTCGGCGTCATCCTCTGGATCGCGTGGGGCGTGCTCCTGCTACGGCTTCTCTGGAAGATCGGGAACTGGACAGTCGACTACTTCGTGCTGACCACCGAGCGGCTAATGCTGACCACCGGACTGCTGACGCGCAAGGTGAACATGATGCCGCTGGCTAAGGTCACCGAGATGAGCTTCCAGCGGTCCTTCGCCGGACGTCTGTTCGGCTATGGCGAGTTCATCGTCGAGTCGGCCGGCCCGGACCAGGCCTTGCGGCACGTACGGTTTATTCCCTACCCCGAACAGCTATACCTGCTAATTTGTGGGATGATCTTCCCGTCTAGCGCGGATGACGCAGAAGACACCGGGAGCCACCTACCGGCCATCCCGGACTAACGCTGATTTGAGCGCTGCCCCTTCCCCGGGGTTCGTGCGGCCGGATGGCATGTGCATGACGTCCGGCCGCACGAGCTTGTCTGGGCTCGAAGACCCGCCGACCCACGTGAACGCGGGCTACAAGGCCAACTGTTGGCATTTACAATACTTAGCCATGGGAACATCATCGGTGCGCCCAGGGGGCGGGCTTGGCGGGGGGGACGCAGATGCCATCCAGGCCCTCCAGGAGGCTACGCGGGTGCTGACCGGTGTTGCGCTGCGCAGCTTGGAGGTGCTTGACGGAGCTGTCACCCTGCCGCAGTTCCGGATGCTGGCCGTTCTCGCCGACCTAGGTCGCGCCCGGTCGGTGCAGGTCGCTGGTGCTCTCGGTCTCACGGCCTCGACGGTAACCCGCCTCGCTGACCGCCTCGTCACCGCCGGTCACGTAGCCAGAGGCACCGAACCGGGTCACCGGAGCGTGGTGACACTCGAGCTCACTGCTTCGGGCCAGCGGCTGGTTGATGAGGTCGCTACGTGGCGGCAGGAGGAACTGGCGCGCGTGCTCCGGCTGCTCTCGCCCGAAGCTCGTGTTCAGCTAACCGCCAGCCTGTGCCAACTTGTGTCGGCAGTCGGCGAGGGATACGGGCTGATCGCGCGAAGCTTGGTCCCCGCTTGGCTCGCCCAGGAGACAACCATCTGATGCCCGTTGAACTCCTTCCTGACACTAAGTATTGTTGTATGCAACACTTGCTATCTGCCAGACCGGCGGCAGCGCCTTCCAGTCCTCTCAGCTAGCCGGGTCTCGACAAACCGGGCGGCTGCCTCCGGTCACCGGGAGAAGGTGCGCGAGATGAGGCGCTATAAGTTCCGAGCACTCATCACCATGGACTTCGTGGCCCAAGAGCAGCCCGCCAGGCGATACTCAAGCGGCACGCGGCGCCTGATGGTCCGGTGCAGCAAGATCGACCAGCCATGGCTGCGCAAGTACTTCCCCGCGGTGATCTTCCTGGATGACGAGAGGCCCCTGACGCCTGGCGAGACACGTTTCGCGACCATCCAGGTCACCGACGACGATGCTTGCGCCTTCCTGGGGCCCGGACAGCAGGTCACACTCTGGAACGGCACCGACGCGGGCCACGGCATCGTCTCCCGCCGGGTTTTCTTCACCTGGGGCGCCGCGTAGCCGGGCGTCCGGGCGACGACTCCCCGCCCGGACGCCGTCAAGAGTTCGGCATGCGCGGCTCAGAGGCGCGGTCAGTGCCTGGCATGGGCTTGGTCCCAAATGCCCCACTAACCGGCGAGCCGAATGCCCGGCCGCGCAAGGAGCCAGTTCTTGCCCTATAGGCAGTCCCCTATAGGCTACGATAGCGGGGGAAATAGCAGTTCCGCCCATTTACACCGGGGCGCCGGGGTGCCTATTCTGCTGTGCCAGCCCCGTCCCTTTTCCGGAAAAGGAGCAACAAGGTGAGGATGTTGCGCGCGGTCGCGGTGCCCGGGTTGCTGGGCCTGCTGGCCGCGGCTGGGGTGGCCGCGGCCCCGGCGGCGGGAGCCGCCCCGGTCCCGGGCTGCACGGTGATCAACCCGGCCGGCGGCCATCACTACACCAGCCTGCAGGACGCGGTGAACAACGCCAAGCCGGATGCGACTCTGCTGGTGGCCGGGACCTGCACCACCACGGGCAACCCGAACGGCACCACCACGGTCAGCCAGAACCTGACCATCGCCGCGCTGTTCGGCCGGGGCTTGGCCACCCTGACGGGCGACGAGGCGGGCACTGTGCTGACCGTCAGCTCCGGCACGGTCACCCTGACCGGGCTCACCATCACCGGCGGCAACAACGAGACCGGCGCCGGCGGCATCTATAACGACGGGACGCTTACCCTGGACAACACCACCGTCACCGGCAACACGGCCGATGGAGGCGGCGGCATCTGGAACCAGGCCGGCACGCTGACCCTCCAAGGCTCGGCGAGCGTGAGCGGCAACGCCAGCACGTACGAAGGCGGCGGCATCGTCAACATCAGCGGCGCGGTGATCATCGGCGGCCGGGCATCCGTGAGCCACAACAGCGCGACCGACTACGGCGGCGGCATCTACAGCGCAGGCACGCTGACCGTCGGCGGCCAGGCCGCCGTGACCGGCAACACCGCAGCAAGCTACGGCGGCGGGGTCTATGTTTACAGCGGGGTGCTGAACATGAGCGGCCGGGCGAGCGTGGCCGCCAACGCCAGCTCTTACGAAGGCGGCGGCATCTACGTCCAGACCCCCAGCGGCGGCTACGCCGATAGCACGGTGACCCTCAGCGGTTCCGCGAGCGTCGTCGGCAATACCGCGGCAGGCGAGGGCGGCGGCGACGGCGGCGGGATCTTCGCCACCGATGATGCGGCGGTCACTCTCGGCGGCGACTCCAGCGTCAGCCGCAACGACGCGAAGGACGGCGACGGCGGCGGGATGTTCCTGTACAGCGCCACCGCGGTGGTGGGCGGCTCAGCGAGCGTGTCCGGGAACGCGGCGGCGAACGGCGGTGGTTTCTACGACGACGACTACGGGGTGACAGTGGACGGCTCCGGCCAGGTGTCCGGCAATCATGCCAGCGGCGACGGCGGCGGCATCGACAACTACGGCGGCGAGGTTGCCCTGGCCGGGCACGCCCGGGTGTCCGGCAACACCGCGGGCGCCGACGGCGGCGGCATCTACAACGGCGGCGGCACCCCCGCCGCGAACGACTCGGTGACGCTCTCCGGCCAGGCCACGGTGACCTTCAACAGGGCCACGGGCGCTGACAGCGGCGGCGGCATCTACGACGTCACCGGGACCGGGCTGAGCGGGGCGATTCCCGGGTTCGGCGGCAACGTGTTCGGCAACGAGCCCGACGACATCTACCCGCCCATGTGAGTCTCGCATCGCCTCGGGGAACTGACTGCGCGGGCTGACGGCCGCGGGTCCGGGCGGCCAGCAGTTCGCCCAGGGCTTCATTTGCCCGCGCCGCCGCTGTCGAGCCACCAGCGGCGCAGCCGGGCTCGCTTTGCGGCAATGCGGTGGTCGTCGACGACGGCCAGGTGCCGGTCACGGCGTGGGACTTGTAGGACAGTTGGAGACATGGCTGCTTGACCTCTCCTTGCTGGGTCGGTTGCCTAGGCCCGGCCGCGTGCGGAGACATGCGTGCCGGGCCGCTGGGCCTGTTCGGGCATAGCTAAAGGACGCGACGCCGGGTTCGGCGTGCGCCAGCAGTTCGCGACGAGCGTGGCCTGATGTGCGGGCATTGTGCGGGTGCATTGTGCGGGTGCATTGTGCGGGCCTGGGGCCTGATGCACGTATCGAGAAGCCGTCCCCAGCGCACTGCTGTCAGGGAAAAGCCTGGCCAGGTGGCGGAGGCTCGGGGATTTGAACCCCGGAAGGGCGCGAACCCTAACCGCATTAGCAGTGCGGCGCCATAGACCGGACTAGGCGAAGCCTCCTGGGTAGCCCTCGGTGCGGGCCGGCCCCTAGGTTAGCGCCGCAGCCCGACACTGGGCAAAGCGCGGCGCCGGCCGGGCGGCCCACGGCAGCGCACCTTGTAGTTTACGAGTTCAGCTCGCGACGATCACCTCGTAGTCGCCGCGTGCGTAAGCCTCGCGCATCCTGGTCTTGGCGAACTTGCCAACGCTAGTCTTCGGCACCTCGTCGATGAACGACCAGCGCTCGGGAAGCTGCCAGCGCGGAACACGCTCGGCCAGGAAGGCGCGCAGCTCGTCCGCGGTCACCCTCGCCCCCTCGGTCAGCACCACGGCGGCGAGCGGGCGCTCACCCCACTTCTCGTCGGCCACACCGATCACCGCCGCCTCGCTCACATCCGGATGCCCCATCAGGATGTTCTCCAGCTCCATGGAGGAGATCCACTCGCCACCCGACTTGATGACGTCCTTGGCCCTGTCGGTCAGCGTCACGAACCCACGCGCGTCGATCGTCCCGACGTCACCGGTGCGCAGCCAGCCGTCGCGGAATTTGGCGGCATCGTCGTCCTTGTAATAAGCCCCGGTGATCCATGGCCCGCGCACCTCGATCTCGCCGACCGCCTCGCCGTCGCACGGCAGCTCGACACCGCCTTCACCGATGAGCCGGTGCTCGACCTGGCACATCAGCCGCCCGGCTGTATCCCGGTACCGCCACGCCTCCTCCTCGGTGGCACCCGCGGGCGGGTAGGCCACGCTGCCCAGCGGCGAGGTCTCCGTCATCCCCCAGGCCTGCAGGATGTACACGCCGAGTTCCTTCTCGTAGGCCTCCATTAGCGAGTGCGGTACCGCCGAGCCGCCGCACGGCACCAGCCGCAGCGACGAGAGGTCGCCGCCATGTGCCCGGACGTACTGCAGCAACCCGTTCCAGATGGTCGGGACGGCTCCCGCGACGGTAGGACGCTCCGCCTCGATGAGCGCGACAAGAGGTTCCGGCTGCAGGAACCTGTCCGGCATGATCAGCGCAGCACCGGCCATCACCGCTGCATACGGCAGTCCCCAGGCGTTCGCATGGAACATCGGCACTACCGGCAGCACTCGGTCCGCCTCCCGCAGCCCGAACACCGAGCCCATGCAGACCGCCATCGAGTGCAGGTGCATAGACCGATGGCTGTACGCCACGCCCTTGGGATGCCCAGTGGTCCCGCTGGTGTAGCACATCGCCGCTGCCGACCGCTCGTCCAGCTCGGGCCAGGCGAACTCCGTCGGCTCCGCAGCCAGCAGCGCCTCGTAGGAGTGCACCGGACGGCCGAGCGCCGCCAGCTCTTCGGGCGGGGCAAACTCGGCGTCCCGCGCTCTGCCGGAGGTGACGAGCACATGCCTGATACCGGGAGCGTGCGGCAGCACCTTGGCAAGCAGCGGGACCAGGCTGGGATCCACGATCACCACGTCGTCCCCCGCATGGTCGGCGATGTACCCGATGACCTGCGGATCAAGGCGCAGGTTCAGGGTGTGCAATACCGCTCCCATGGACGGGATGGCGAGGTAAGCCTCGAGGTGCTCGGCGTTGTTCCACATCAACGTGGCGACCCGCTGGTCCCCGTCGACGCCGAGGCGGCGCAGCGCACCAGCGAGCTGAGCGGCCCTGGCTCCGGTCTCCGCGTAGCTCTGCCGCCGGGTGCCGCTGCCGGTGTAGGTAACGACCTCGCTGTCGGCGTAGGCGCTGGCACCATGGCGCATGATCGCCGTTACGGTGAGCGGAACGTCCATCATCGTGCTGCGCACCGGGCAACCCCCTGC
>JASHSO010000032.1 GCA_030038715.1 Streptosporangiaceae bacterium | reverse complement strand
GGCGGTCTGGAGCGCACTGTCTACCTCGAAGCCACAGACACCATCGCGGCGCACGAGTCCGTCGGCCTGAAAGCGCGGCCAGCCCAGGGCGGTTGCCCGTTCCTCGAAGCTAAGCACGACAGACTCGAATGGTTCCGGCGCGATGGCCGGTGGCACGAGGTAACGCGTGTAATTAATCGGCGCGACGACGAGTACCACGAGGTCATCACCGACCACGAGACGCGTGACGTGGTACGAGAGATCCACGAACCGCTCAGTCAGCATCGGGGTCGTGGAAGTGCTAAACGTCGGTCGGCCGTCGTCCTTGCCAGAACAAACGGTCAGCAGTAGCTTGCCTCCGGTCGCTCAGACGGGCTCTCAGAAGCCGCTGACCCGGTACGACTGGCCGCAGTGGCTGCAGACGGCTTTGCCGGTCCTCCAGCGCCGTACCCGGCCGCCGCAGGCCGGGCAGAGGCCACAGAGCAATTGTATGCGTTGCCAAGGTGTCACGATTGATTGAATCCCTTTGAACTCTGAAAAGAGACAGCCCACAAACAAAGAGACAGAGACTGCAAGGGGCAGACCGCACTTCGTGGTTTGAGGAGGGCTGTCTCTGCTAATAGTAATACCAGAATCCGGAACTGATTTCAACGAGAGGCGGTACTGCTTGCTTAACCAAACAGACGGCATGGGTTGTGGCGTCAGCTGACTAATTAATGCTGGCCGACCGAGTGGTCGGATCAGCGGCGCGACGGGCGGGCCGCCGTCCGGATGACGACACTTCCGGGCAGCTCATAGAAGGCCCGTTCCTTGGCGGCCGGCCGCAGCGGCTCGGCCTGGCGCAGGGATTCCAGGACGCCGCGTTCTTCACTGCTCAGCTCTGGTGGCTGCGCCAGGCGGTGGGCGGCTGCCCGCCGGGTGATGTCCTGGGCGACTGTTGCCGGCTCGATGCCGTTGCAGTTGATATGGACCGCCTTGGCTGTGGGTCCGTCGCGGTACTCGAGGATGACATAGGCGTTCATGCCGAAGCTGTTAGGCAGGCTGGCCCCGACGCGGCTGAGCCATTCGTAGCGGAGATGGCCGATCATGACTTTGCCTCCGCGGCGCCGCCGGGCCTTGGCGGCGCTGACGGCCATGGCGCCGACGGCGACGGCCGCACCGAGGCCGCCGCCGATCCAGGTGCTGCCCTTGGTGAACTTCTCGCAGACCATCGTCACTCGGCAGTCGGTGATCTGGACGATCGAGTGGTGCTTGGCAATCAGGTCGTTGGGCGGGGTGCTGGCCAGTCGCCGGGGCATCCGCCCGCCCAGCTCGTAGACGGCCAGGCTGGCGGAGGTGAAGCCGCGGATGTCCGGCCCGTCCTCCAGCTCGGTGGCTACCGCTTGGTCGCCCTCGTCACTGAGCTGAGGGTAGAGGCGGCCAGGCGGGTAGTCCTGTCCGAAGGCCCGGATGGTCAGGACGTTGAATCCGGTCATGGCTTCTACCTCTCTCCATATCTCTGGCGGGGGTGCCCTAGACCGGCCGGCACCGGTCGGGCTGGCCGGACTGGGGGTCGGTGATGGTGGAGGGCGAACGGGCGTAGAGCATCAGGAGGTCCGTGCCGGCGCAGCGGGCGGCACCGGGGCCGCTGGCGGTGACCGTCGGATAGAGATCGCCGACCAGCCCGATGCCGTCATCGGTGACCTGCCACGAATCGGCTTCAGCCGGGCTGACCCTTGGCTGGGCGTTGGTCAGGACTTGGGACATGATCCAGACCGGATAGGTGACCTCGGAGTGGGGCGAGACGTCGAGATAGATCGGGTCGTCGTCCTGCTGGCAGGTCCAGCTGCCGCCGATATCGAAGGCCACCACGCCCTGCCAGTTGTCGCCCGAGATCAGCAAGGTCGTTTGGATGAGGACCTGCTCAACGAGGCTGCCCTGGGTGTAGCCGATGGTCACCGCGCCGGGCGAGTAGGCCATGGCGGAGACGGTGACCGGGTCGGTGGCGCCGCAGGCACTGAGCACCGCGGCCGGCGGCGGGCTGTACTGAATCGGCCCCACCTGCCAGCTGATAGCCAGGGTGGTCGAGGCGGCCGACTCGGTGTAGGTGCCGGCCAGCTTGAGCTGGCTGCTCGGGACGGTGCCGACTGACTGCGCGGCAGTCGGATTGGCTGGGCCTGAGCCTAAATCGCCGCTGCTGGGGCTGCCAGGGCTGGCCCCGCAGCCCGTCGCCAGCAGGACGGCGGTCAGCCCGATAACCACTCTGAGTCGGTCCATGGGAAGCCTCTCCCTCCCGGATGTCGGCAGTGGCGACGCGGAGTCAACGGGCCAGATACGGGCAGGGGACACCGTACGAATTCCCGGTCCGGTCAGACAGAGTAGCAGGACGTATAGTCATGGGACGGATCGTCTCTGGATTTGCCTGCTTGAGACATATCTAGTTGTGGCTCGTGGCGGAGCCGATCTCAGAGGCGGCGCAGGTCTTTGGCCAACGAGTCAAGGCGCGCCGTCACGAGCTGGGGGAGAGCCAGGAGGAGCTAGCCGACGCTAGCGGCCTCCACTGGACTTTCGTCGGCCAGGTAGAGCGAGGTAGGCGCAACATCTCGCTCCACAACATCTTGAAGCTGGCCGCTGGCCTGCAGATTGATCCGGGCGAGCTTGTCCGCGGGCTGAGTATGAGCGAAGAGCGCCAGCGGAGCTAGCCGAGCCAGTCGGACTTTGCCGAGGTGCACCGGCGCGTCGTTCGCCGATTGCGAGGTGCTCGACGCCGTCGCCTGGTGAGTCTTCGACGTCAAACTCGGCGTTGGCCACGCCGTCTACCGGCTCGCCAGGCGCTGATCCAACTCACTGGAGTCGACGAGTCGCGGCTCTCAGAGCGTTCCCGACCAGGGCCATTACCCGGTCCGAGATCCGGGGGACGGGTCGTGCTTCGTCAGGGTGCTGCTGGTCAGATGATTGTTCCAGAGTGCTCATCGATGATTGGGGACTACTCCGCTGCCCTGGCGAATTAGCGTCTAGCCCTAGACGGCCACCAGTTCGCGGAGGCCGGGCGACAGATCGAACTCCTCGTTGCTGACTCCGGCACTCCAGGCCGCAACTTCGGCCGGCGTAAACGACAGGACGATGCCCGGCTGGTCGCTCATCCTCCACTCACTGCCGCTCCCACGCGGGACTTGCCGGAAGGTGGCGCCGCTCGGAAGGGTAGTGGCGAGAGCCTCCTTGGCCGCCATCGTGGCGGCGATGTGGCCGTAACGCTTCTCGCTCCGGATGAGAGCCACCCAATCCCTCAGGCTGAAGGTCAGGACCGGCGCCGCGTCACCGATGACCGTGCTGACCTTGGTATCGCGCACGTGTACGACGTAGCCGTCGCTGCTCGTCTCGACGCACGCTCCGCTCTCGCACCGTGAACTGACCTTCCAGGCGCCGACTTCGACACACGAGCCACCGGCGCAGCTAGAGCTTTTGCGCCAGAGGCCCGCCTCGATACAGCTGCCGTTGTGATTTCTCGGGGTCGCCTTTCTCTGCATTGCAATCGGTAAGCGCACCATATATCCTCCTCTGAAGCTAATCACCTTTTGATAATGCGCTTTATATGAACATTTGTGAAGTAGGTTTCGTAGCTCCGAGAAGAATCCTGGCGGCTTGCGGCTGCCTGAGGGTGGCGGCTGGTCGAGCCTCCTGTTCGCCCCGGCGGTTTTCGAGGGCGAAGAGTCGCACAGCGGATATCTCTGAATTAGACGCGCTAGACTCCAGGCCGAGGGCCTGAGCCGCGAACGAATCAGGGACGCGCTCGCACTGATCAACTTTCAAGGCAGATGCACACTGACCTGATAAAAGTCAGGCAGCGCGCCGACCTCAACTAGCGATGGCGCCTCGGACGACCCTGCCGTCTGGCTCCGGCAGTCGCTAATTAGGGGCGGCCGATGAATGATCAACCCGCCCAGAGCGGTTCGACATGGCCGCCAGGCGCGGCCCAGTCGCACGGGACATCCTGTTTGTAGTCCAGCGCCGTGCGTTCGCCGGCCGGTCGCAGAAGCCAACAACGTCCTGGTACGTGACGCTCCCGATCGGCTGCGAGTGCAAGTTCATGACGCTGTCGAGCCGGGCAACGCCGATCGCACTGTGGGCCGGGAGGCGCTCGGAGCGGCGACGCCAGCCTCCCAGGCCTGGATGGGACCGTCCGATGACCTACCAGCTCACCGCACCGCTGGTGCGCGGCCGCGACGGCCGGTTACGCGAAGTCCGCGTGGATCGGCTCCTGGAGGGCGCCTATGCCGCCACCGTCGAAGTTGAAGGCCCGCAGGGCAGGGGCCTGGTCGATGCGCGCTGCAGCGACGCGCTGAACCTGGCGGCCATGGCCGGTGCGCCCGTCCTGGCCTCGGCCGAGATACTGGCTGAGTGCGTCGGTCGGCAAGAGGGCCATTCCGCCGAAGCCGCGCGGCCCGCCGGGCCCTCGGCACCGACCCGGTGACCATCCGCGCTGTGGGCCCGTAACCTGGGCAGCTACCAGGTACGTCTCGATCAGTTGGCAGAAGCGGCGGCGCGGCTGTCGGTGCGCCCCGGAGCAGCGGAGATTGTCATGGCCCAGAACAACATGGAGATCGTCCTTGGGGTCCTCGCTCAGACTCTGCGCACGCAAGACGTCGAGCACCTGGCCGGGCTGCTCGACGAGCACGTCGTCTGGGAAGGCGTGCACCCCGGTCAGCGCTGCGATGGCCGGGACCAGGCGATGGGCGTCCTGGGCGGCTTCTTCGCCAGCCGGGCACTGACGTTCGACGCGGTGGAAGTGATCGCCCGCGGCGACGCTGTCGTCGTAGGGCTACACGGACCAGGGTTCAACGGGGTCCCCGAAGACTTCGAGACGGTCGGCCAGGTCTTCCACGTCTTCACCCTGCGCGACGGTCTGATCGTCCATTGGAAGGCCTACCTTGACCGCGAGGAGGCCCTCGCCGCGGCCCGATCCGGCGGCCCGATCCGGTCAGGGTAGCCGCGGATGGTGCCGCGCAGAAACGGCACGGCCCGGCCGGCGCGGGCCTGCCCGGAGGGGAGGATTGCTGAGCGACGGTTGCCGGCTCCGAAGACTGGATTAGGCCACCTCTGGTAGCGACTCTGCGGCGTCGGCTGCCCGGCCGATCTTCCAGACGCCCTTCTGGCGAAAGGCCGGGATGGTCTGGCGTCTGGCGGCGTTGAGGAGCTGCGGCGCCGAGTGCCCGGCTTCTCGGCCGTAGTCGGCGAGGCTGACTATCTCCTCGCCGCGCAGGTAGGCCAGTCGTTTGTGGAGCGACTCCATGACGGATAAGGCCAGCAGCCGATCGAAGAGCTTGGTCGAGCGGCCGTCTTGGTAGGCGCGGAAGGCGGGGTAGTAGTGGTCCTGCTTGCCCTTGTTGCGGATGATGACGGCCGGATAGCCGTGCGCGGCCAGCTGGACGTTGATAAGGACCCGGCCGATGCGCCCGTTGCCATCGAGAAACGGGTGGATGCGCTCGAATTCAAGGTGGAAGCGGCTAATCCGATCAAGGACGTACTGGTCGTCGGCCGAGGCGTAGTCGACCAGCAGGTTCGCCAGCAGCCGCTCAACGCGCTCGGGTGGCGGGGCGAGGTAGCTGCCGATCCGGACGTGCTCGTTGGGGGCGCGGCGGAGCCGCCCGGCGATCCCGTCGTCGATGCCGCCGATCAGCATGCGGTGCAGCAGGGCGATCGTCGCTTGGTCGATCTCGACTGAGCCCTTGCCCCGGACGTACTCGGTGACGCGGCCGAGGTTCTTGGCCTCGAAGACCTCCCGAACGCTGAGGTGGCGGGCGACCTCCAGGTCGAGGAGGATCCGTTCGGTCTCAGGCAGGGTCAGAGTCGAATTTTCGATGGCATTGGAGTTATATACCAGCTCCGGTAACTCGGCCTCGTCAATCATCGCCAAGAGCGACTGGCGGCCGATTCGCAGGCGTTCAAACTCGGTCTTTAGTTCCTTGAGCTGGCGTTTCGTGACGGCATCTACCATGATCTCTATTTAGTTTATAAAATTAACGCTGAATTGTCAATGGTGAGTGAATTCACTTAACTGCAGCGCAGAATTAACGTCGAAATGACGGATCAGCGTTAACTGGTCGCGGGTTTCGTCGCGGCAAGCGGCACAAGGAGGCGGCGGCGAGCTATAGGTGACCGGTATCAGGCGAGG
>JASHSO010000395.1 GCA_030038715.1 Streptosporangiaceae bacterium | reverse complement strand
AGCTGCGCCTTAGTCGTGGCCATCAGGGAGGTGGGCGCCACTCATGCCAAGGGCCCCGGCCGCGATCCGGTATCTGACCCTGCACCGCCTCGCCTTCGCCGTCACCGCACTGACGGTGCTGGTCACCGCGACGGCGACAGCAGCGACCGCAGCGTTCGCCTCGTCCGCCGCGGCCGTCGCCAACCGCGAGACGCTGACCGACAACCCGGCCAGCACGATCTTGATTACGGCACCGACCACGCAGTTCGGCTCGGCTTCCACGCAGGTCGTCAGGACGATTCGGGACGCCGCTCCCGGCCTGCCCATGAACTTCGCCGGCGCGCAGCAGACCACCGCGCTGAACCTGCCAGGCGGGCGCGCCACGCAGACCTTCTTGCTCGAACTACCCGGATTCCGGCAGCACGCCAAGCTGGTCACCGGCAGCTGGCCGGGCAGCACGGCCGCCGGTACGGTCCAGGCCTGCCTGCCCGCCCGTGCGGCCCAGATGCTCGGGCTTACGGTCGGCGACAAGCTGACCGTGCACGACAGCCTCACCAAGGCCGCAATGCCCATCAGCATTGCCTGCACGTTCACCGAGCGGAACCCGACCGCGCCGTACTGGCTGCTCGATTCGATCGGACCGAGCGCAGTCAGCCGAGTGGGGGGCTTCACCAGCTACGGTCCGATGATCACGAGTCAGCCCGCCAGTACCTGGCCGGTGGCTCCGACCACCGGCGAGTGGCTGGCCACACCGGACTTCGCAGCCATGACGGCGGGCAACCTGTCCGCCCTGGGCGGCATGATCCAGGACTCGCTCACCAAGCTCGCCAACTCGACGCTGACCGCGACCATCACGACAAGCCTGCCGACGCTGCTGGCCGACCAGGCTGTGGCGCTCGAAGTCGCTCGCTCCCAACTGCTCATTGGCCTGCTGATCCTGCTCGTCATCGCCGGTGCGTCGCTCACCGTAGCCGTCAGTCTGCTAGCCAGCCAGCGGGCCGGCCAGCCCGGGCTGTTGAAGGCACGCGGCGCCACCAGGCGCCAGCTCGCCGCCTGGGGTGGCGTGGATGCCGCCCTGCTCGCGATCCCGGCGGCCATCGGCGGACCGCTGATCGGGGTTGCAGTAGCACCTTTGGTGGCCAGGCTGGGCATCTTCGGAGTCGGTGCCCTCAGGCTGCCAGCCAGCCTCCCGCTAGTCGCCTGGCTGGCAGGAATCGCTGTCGCCGCCGGGTGCGCGCTAGTGATCGCGCTGCCTTGGCTACGTGAACCACCCAGCCCGATCCGCAGGCGAGCCGCCATGTCGCGGCGACGTGGCATCACTGCAGCGCTGTCCAGTGGCGCCGACGTCGCCCTCGTCCTGCTCGCGGCGGGCGCGGGATGGCAGCTCGCACATTACTCGGCGTCGGTCAGCACGGGTGTCAGCGGCGCCATCGGCGTAGACCCGATCCTGGTAGCGGCGCCGGTGCTCGCGCTGACCGCGGGTACCTTGATCATGCTGCGGCTCCTGCCGCTGCTGATCAGAATGACCGAGCGGATGGCCGCACGCGGCCGCGGTATCACAGCGCCCACCGCAGCCTGGATGATCAGCAGGCGCGCGATACGTCAGGCCGGGCCGGCCCTGCTGATCGTGCTGGCCGTGGCCACCTCGGTCATCGCGCTGGCGGAGAGCAGCAGCTGGCGCCAGTCGATACACGACCAGGCCAGCTTCGCCGTGGGCGCGGACGCCGCCGTGGTGCTACCGCCGGACGCCCCGCTGACGATCGGCCAGGTGGCTAATGTCACCAAGGCCCGCGGCGTGCAGAACGCCACGCCGGTGATCAATGTCCCGTTCATCCTGCCCGACAATGAACAGGCCACGCTGCTCGCAGTCAATCCGGGGCTGGCCAGCCAGATCGTGCCGGTGCGCAGCGACCTGCTCGTCAAGCCGAAGCGCCACCCGTTCGCCTCCATCGCAGGAACGGCCGACCAGCCTGGCGTCGCCATCCCCGGCAGGCCGACCGAGCTGCGAGTGGCGGCCAGCCTGACGTCGCAGCCGTCGGAGACCCTGCTGGTGACCCCGACCGGAGCCCCGGTGGGTCTGGTCACCTCGCGGCTAGCGGGTTCCTTCCTGAACGTGCAAGTGTCCGACGCTGCCGGGGTGAGCTATCAGCTGTCGGCCGGCTCGCTGTCCGGCGATGGGGCCAGCCACGTGTTTGACATACCGATCGGCCAGCACGCCGACTACCCGCTGAGGCTCACCGGGTTCAGCTTGACGTACAACGTGCCGACGGCTCGTCCCGCGCACGCGACGCTGTCCATCCAGTCTGTGACGCCGCTCAGCGGCAACGGCCGGGCGGGCCGACCGATCCCCGCGCTCTGGCAGGGCAGCGCCGAGCCATCTGCAGGCCTAAGCCGAGGAGCTCGCCGCCCGCCCGGGCTACGGGTGGGACTGGGAAGTCTCCTTCCGGTCGTGGCTGTCAACATCTCGGTGCCGTCGCTCAGCCCGGACGGCCAAAGGGCATACGGGTCGCCGCGGTTGACCACGCTGGCGCAACACGGGCATGGTGCCGACCTGAGCTTCGTGACCGGGGCCGGCCAGTCGACCACCGGGAGCACTGCGGCGGCGACCCTGACCGTCAGCGCGCCTGCACCTACGGCACTGCCCGCGATCGCCACGTCGGCGTTTCTGGCTGCCAGCGGGCAGCACCTGGGGTCTGTCATCCAGGTCAGCGGAATGTCGCAGCCCGTCTCTGTGCAGATCGTCGGGGAGATGACCCAGTTCCCCACTGTGACGACGCCGGCCGGCGGCATCGTGGTCAACCAGGCCGCCTTGCAGGCGTACCTGGAGGCCAATGGTAGCGGTGCGCAGTCGGTGACCGAGTGGCTTACGAGCGACCGAGGCCAGCCATCGTTTCACTCGCTTCCGCTGGGCAGCACCGTCACGACCAGGGCAGCAGTGCTGCGCTCCCTGATTGGTCAGCCGCTGGCGGTCGCGCCGCTGCGGTCGCTGCTCGCGGTCGCCGCCATCGCGCTGCTCCTGGCTTGCCTGGGATTCCTGGTCAGTGCGAGCGCCTCCCGCGAGCGGACCCGTGACCTTGCGATCCTGGACGCTCTTGGCGCCACACCGGGCCAACTGTCCCGGCTGCTCTGCCTGGAGCAGGGCATCCTGTCCGTGCCGGCCGCAGCTGGCGGTTTCGCGCTAGGGCTGCTGCTGAGCCGCCTCATCATCCCCGCGGTCACCCTCACGGCGCAGGCCACCCACCCGCTGCCCTCGGTCCTGGTGCGAGTCCCGCTGGTGCCCAGCCTGGCCATCGCCGCGGCCATCGCCGCGGTGCCGATCGCCGTGGTGGCAGCCACCGTCCTGGGCGGCACCGGGACCATGGCCATGCTGCGAGCGGAGGAGGAGACGTGAGGTTGCGCGACCTGCGTGCGGTCGTCATCGGCGAGGCCGGGGCCTGGCTAGCGCTCGCGCTGCTCGCGGTCGCTGCTCTCACTGCTTTCGTCGCCGCGGCGGGACCGCGCGAGATCGCGGCGAGCAACACCAGCGCGGCTCGGGTGGCACTTGCCGCGGTACCGGCACAGGACGCGACCATCCAGGTGTCCGCGGATTGGTACCCGCAGCCGGGCCGTCCCGCGACCTTGATGACCCTCAGCCAGCAGGGTCGCTTCGGCTCGATCGTGGCCAGCCAGTTCCCCACCCGGGTGTCGTCTCCGGCGGCCGACCGGCGCGCCTACCTGGCCGGCCCGCTGCTGCAGCCGCCGGTCTATGCGCCATCGGCGATGGTAGGTGCCCGTGCCCCGCCGCGGCTCCAGCTCAGCTACGACTCCGGCCTGCTCGCCGACGCCACCCTGGTCTCCGGTCACTGGCCGGGCGCGGCCAGCCGGGGCGTGCCGGGCCGCACCGCAGCCGACCGGTCGGCGACTGTCCTGCCGGTGGTCATGACGCAGGCCAACGCCGCCCGGTTCAGCCTGCACGCCGGGTCGCTGCAGGAACTCCCCGCGCTGGCCGGCCGGGCGGTCTGGGTGCGGGTCACCGGCATCATCGAGCCACGGCCGGGCGCCTTGTTCTGGGGATCGACCGACGCCTTGCCAACACCCTCGCAGCCGTCCGGCAATCAGGTGGACTGGATCGGCGGCATGGTGGTGGGGCCGGCCGGTCTGGTTGCCATGCAGTCGCTCGAGCCGAACGGCCAGATGCAGGGCGAGTGGTATTTCCCGGTTACGATCGGGCACCTGCACTGGCAGCAAGTGGGCCCGCTCAGCCAAGCCGTCAACAGCCTCGCTTCCTCCGCCATGGCTGGGTCGGCAGCCAGCGCGATCGGATTCCGCTTCAGCACGCCGCCGAGCATCAGCTCTCAGCTGCAGCCCCAGCTGACCACGATTCAGAGTCAGCTAGGGGCGAGCAACGGGATCGACTCCCTGGTCGTGTTTGGCCTGTTCGCGGCCGGCTTGCTGCTCATGCTGCTATGCGCGGGCCTGGCCGCCGACCGCTTCGAGCCCGAACTCGCCCTGATGCGGGCGCGGGGCGCCAGTCTCCGACAGGTCGCGCTTCGGTCACTGGCCCGCACGTGCGCTACTGCCGGTGTGGGACTCGTACTCGGGATCTGGCTGGCGGTCCTCGTGGTGCCGACCGCAAGTACCAGCGCGACCGGCTGGGTGCTGCCCGCCGCGACCGTGATCTTCGCAATCGGCATCGTCCCGGTGCGGTGCGCGTGGCGCGTGCGCAGGGGCGATTCCGCGCGCGCGTCGCGGCGGGCGGACCTGTCACTGCCCGGGCGCTCGCCAAGGCGCATCGTCGCGGAGGCGGCGGTCCTGGTGCTGACCGTCGCTGCGGTAGTCGCGCTGCGCACGCGCGGACTGCATTCCACCGACGCTCTCGCCATCGCCAGCCCGGTGCTGATTGCCATCGCGGCGAGCATCGCCGTCGGCCGGCTCTACCCGCTCCCGGTGCGGGCACTCACGCCGCTAGCCGCCGGCAGGCGGGGCCCAGTGGGTTTCCTGAGCCTCGCCCGGGCCGGCCGGGCGGGCCTCGGCGCCACGCTGCTGCCCGCGCTCGCGCTGGTGTTGACGATGACGCTAGTCGCGTTCGGATGGATGCTGGACCAGTCGGTCACGAACGGTCAGACGGCCAGCTCCTGGAGCCAGTCCGGTGCCGACGTGGTCGTCACGGCCGGCGGCAACAACATCATTACCGCGAGCGCCCAGCGTGCGTTCGCCGCCGTGCCCGGCATCCGGCGCACCACCCGGGTGTACACGACCGGCGCCACCTCGCCGTTCGCGCCTAGCATGATCTCGCCGTCCGGAACCGCGACTCCTGTCGGCCTTGCCGTCGTCGATCCTGGCCAGTACGCGGCGCTCGCGCGGGGCACCCCGTGGCCGCAGTTCCCGGCGGGTGACCTAGCACGCCGCGGCGGCCCCGTTCCCATCCTCATGTCGCCGGATACTGCGTCAATGCGAGGGATCGACGGTACCCTAGGCGTCCGCCAAATCCTCGAGCTCGACGGCATCCGCCTTCCGGTCGTCGTCACTGGTTATCTCTCCGACACGCCGGCCTTCCCGGCTGGCGGCAGCTACGTCATGATGCCCATGTGGGCGCTCGGGAAATTCCCGTCCATTCCGGGGCCGACCACGCTGCTGGCCACGGGCCCGCACGCATCGGTAGGCAGCCTGACGGCACTCGCCCGTCGAGAGGTGCCGGGGGGGACATACACGTTCCGGGCGAGCCTGCTGCGTGCGCAGCGGGCGTCCGCGGCCGAGTACGCGGTGCGGGTGTTCACGATGGCGAGCTGGGCGGCCGCGGCGTTCAGCGTCGTTGCCCTGTTCTTTGGGCTCGCTGCCTCGGCGCAGAGTCGCCGCGGCATACGAAGCCGGATGGCAGGACTTGGCATGTCGTCGCGCCAGGCCCGAGCGCTCGTGCTGATCGATCCGGTCTCGCTGCTTGCCGTGGCTATCGCAGGCATGGTCATAGCCGGCTTGACGTTGTCGTTGATATCTCGGCAGGTGGTTAACTTGGCTGCGCTGACGAGTTCGCCGAACCCGGCGCCGGTGAGCTTGGACGCGCCGGCACTGGTGATCCCGGCTGTCCTGGCGATCGTCGTGGCCCTGGTGACGGTCACGGCCGAGCACTGGCGGGCAACCCGCGTGGCGGAAGCCACGGCGCTGCGCTACGAGGAGGCGACCTAGCACATGTCCACCATCGACGACGTCATCGCCGCAGGTCTCGGAGTAGCGCAGCCTCGGCCGGATGCAAGCCAGGCGGCGACCGCCATCATCTACTGCGACCGGCTGGTGCGGATCTTCAAGGTCAGCGGGATCGAGGTTCAGGCGCTGCAGGGCCTTGACCTGGCGGTCGAGAAAGGCGAGCTGACCGGCCTGATCGGTGCCTCGGGTAGCGGGAAGTCGACGCTGCTGAACATACTGGCCGCACTCGATCAGCCCACCGGCGGCCAGGCCAGGGTCGCCGGGCACGACCTGGCCACAATGAACGGCCAGGAGCGGGTGGCCTACTGGCGCTCTACCGTCGGGTTCTTGTGGCAGCAGACCAGCAGGAACCTGCTGGCCCACCTCACGGCAGCGGAGAACGTCGCGCTGCCCATGCGGCTGGCCGGACTGCGGCGCCGCGAGCGCAGCCGCAGGACCCTGGACATCCTGGGCTTGCTCGGAGTGGCGGACTGTGCCGACAAGATGGTGCCGCAGATGTCCGGCGGCCAGCAGCAGCGGGTGGCAGTCGGGGTGGCGATCGCGAACCACCCGGAGGTGGTACTCGCTGACGAGCCGACTGGCGAACTCGACGACCATACCGCCGCCGAGGTGTTCAGCGCTCTGCGGGCCGCGAATGCCGAGCTCGGTGCGACGATCCTCGTGGTTACCCACGACGCCGCCGTCTCAGAGCACGTCAACCGGACCATGGCCATCAGAGACGGCCGAATCAGCTCCGAGCTGCTGCGCAGCACCGAGATCGACGAGCAGGGGATGCAGTCGCACGTGGCGGTCCAGTACGCCGCTCTTGACCGGGTGGGCAGGCTGCAGCTTCCGGCGGACTATGTGGCGGCGCTTGGACTCAGCGAGCGCGTCAGACTGGGGCTCGAGCCCGATCACGTGACGGTGTGGCCCGGTCAGGGTGGCGCCACCGCAGTGGACGCTGACCCGGGCGACGAGCCGGAGGCAGGCGCGGAAGCGACCAAGGAGCGACAGGGCGATGACGATCAACCAGGCAGCTGAGTCAGCCGACCCGGAGCAGGGTGGTCCGGCGCACCTCGTACTGGTGCACGACGTCAGCAAGTTCTACGACACCGGCGCTGAGCGGGTGCACGCGCTGCGCGAAGTGTCCTTCGACGTGAGCCGTGGCGAGCTGGTGGCTGTGGTCGGCCGGTCGGGTTCAGGCAAGACCACCCTGCTGAGCATCCTGGCCGGGCTGGAGCGCCCGACCAGCGGCCAGGTCTGGTTCGACGGCCTGGAGCTGACCGACCTGAGCCGGGAGGGCCTGCGGACGCTGCGCCGCGAGCGCATGGCGCTGGTGTTCCAGTCCTTCGCACTGCTGCCGATGCTGACCGCCGCGGAGAACGTCGGCGTGCCCATGCGGCTTGCCCGCCGGCCTGCCGGGTTCCGCGAGCAGCGGGCGCGTGACCTGCTGCGTCTCGTTGGGCTCGAAGGCCGCACCCACCTCCGGCCGCAGGAACTGTCCGGCGGCGAGCAGCAGCGGGTCGCTATTGCCAGGGGGCTGGCCAACAATGCCAGCCTGCTGCTGGCCGACGAGCCGACCGGCCAGCTCGACGCGGCCACGGGAGCACAGATCATGATGCTGCTCCGCAAGATCGTGCACGCCGAAGGCATGACTGGGATCGTCGCTACGCACGACAAGGCGCTGATCGACCTCGCCGATCGGGTGCTCACGCTACACAGCGGCGTCCTGAGCGAGGAACGCGTCGCCGCGTAGCTGGCCCGGCCTGCCGACCCCTAAGCAGACTTCTCGCGCGGCGTGCGGCGCGCCACATCCCGCGGGACGAGTGTGGGGTTGACGTTCTCGAGTACGACCTCGGCGCTGATGACAACCTTCTCGACGTCCTTGCGGCTCGGCACCTCGTACATCACCGACAGCAGGACCTCCTCCAGGATGGCTCGCAGGCCGCGTGCTCCGGTGCCGCGCAGGATGGCCTGGTCGGCAACGGCTTCGAGGGCGTCGTCGGTAAACTCGAGGTCGACCCCATCAAGCTCGAACAGCCGCCGGTACTGCCGGACCAGCGCGTTGCGCGGTTCGGTCAGGATCCGGATCAGCGCCTCCCGGTCGAGGTTGTGCACGCTGGTGATGACGGGCAGCCGGCCGACGAACTCCGGGATCATGCCAAACTTCAGCAGGTCCTCCGGCATGACCTCGGCGAACGGGTCGGAGACTGTCTTGTCCATCTTGACCCGCAGCACAGCGCCGAAGCCCATGCCACTCTTTCCGACCCGCTGCTCGATGATCTTCTCCAGGCCGGCGAACGCGCCGCCGCAGATGAACAGGACGTTGGTGGTGTCGATCTGGATGAACTCCTGGTGCGGGTGCTTGCGCCCGCCCTGAGGCGGCACCGAGGCCGTGGTGCCCTCGAGGATCTTCAGCAACGCCTGCTGGACGCCTTCGCCCGATACGTCGCGGGTAATGGAGGGGTTCTCGCTCTTACGCGCTAACTTGTCGATCTCGTCGATGTAGATGATGCCTGTCTCGGCCTTCTTGACGTCGTAGTCCGCGGCCTGAATCAGCTTGAGCAGGATGTTCTCGACATCTTCCCCGACATAGCCAGCCTCGGTCAGCGCAGTGGCATCCGCGATGGCAAACGGCACATTCAGCAGCCTGGCTAGCGTCTGGGCAAGGAGCGTCTTGCCCGAGCCAGTCGGCCCGAGCAGCAGGATGTTGGACTTGGCCAGCTCGACGCCGTCTTCGGTAGTTCCGGGCCGGTCACCGCCGGACTGGATCCGCTTGTAGTGGTTGTAAACGGCTACCGACAGGCCCTTCTTGGCCTTGTCCTGGCCCACGACGTAGGAGTCAAGGAACTCGTAGATCTCCCGCGGCTTGGGCAGGGCGTCCCACTTCAGCTCCGTCGGCTCGGCGAGCTCCTCCTCGATGATCTCGTTGCAGAGGTCGATGCACTCGTCGCAGATGTAGACGCCAGGCCCGGCAATCAGCTTCTTGACCTGCTTTTGGCTCTTCCCGCAGAACGAGCACTTCAGCAGGTCGCCGCCGTCGATGCGTGCCACCAAGTAACTCCCTCTACCCTGCTGGCCGCTCGGAGCGGCCGGACTGCCCGACGCCCGCGGCGGGCCTGTTTGGCTAGCCCGCCCGGTTCGCCTGGCTCGCCTGCGAGCCAACTGCATCCGTAGACCTAGACGGTACCGCCTCGGCGCCTTCGGAGCGGCCTAAGGTGCACCGTGCCGGCAAGTCGCCCGCCGGGCGACTCGCCAGGTGGACGACTTAGGACGACACTACCTCGCTCTTGCGTTTCAGCATCGTCAGAACCTCATCGACCAGCCCGTACTCCATCGCCTCGTGGGCTGTGAAGAACTTGTCCCGCTCGATGTCGTGCCGCACTTGCTCTTCTTCCTGGCCGGTATGCCGCGCCAGGATGGCCTCCATCGATGCGCGCATCCGCAGGATCTCCCTGGCCTGGATCTCCAGATCGCTGGACTGCCCGTAACCGCTCTCGACCGCGGGCTGGTGAATCAGGATCCGCGAGTTTGGCAGCGCGAACCGCTTGCCCTTGGTGCCCGAGGCCAGCAGCACCGCCGCTGCCGAGGCGGCCTGCCCTAGGCAATAGGTCTGAATCTCCGGCTGGATGTACTGCATCGTGTCGTAGATCGCCATCATGGACGTCATCGAGCCGCCTGGCGAGTTGATATAGATGAGGATGTCACGGCTGGGGTCGATGGACTCCAGCGTGATCAGCTGGGCCATGACGTCGTTTGCCGAGGCATCGTCAATCTGCACGCCGAGGAAGATGATCCGTTCCTCGAACAGCTTGTTGTACGGGTTCATCTCCTTGACGCCGTACGACGTCCGCTCCACGAAGGACGGCAGTACGTACCGCGCTTGCTCGCGCCGCAGCGCCTTGCCGTGCTGCGGCCCCTCGTACCCAGCGCTCACTTTCCGCCTCCCGAGTCTGCGCTACCCAGCATCCGCGCCTGCGCGCTCATGATGCCGACCCGGCCGAGGGAACTTCGGTCGCGCTTCTGACTACGTGATCGACAAACCCGTAGTCGCGCGCCTCCTCGGCGGTGAACCAGCGGTCGCGGTCGGAGTCCTTCTCGATTTGCTCCACTGGCTGCCCGGTGTGCAAGGCGATCCGCTCGGCCAGCACGCGCTTGAGGTACATGCCCTGCTCCGCCTGGATCCTGATGTCGGTCGCCGTGCCGCCGATCCCGCCGTGCGGCTGGTGCATCAAGATGGCCGCATGCGGCATTGCGTAGCGCTTGCCGTGGGCGCCGGCGCAAAGCAGAAACTGGCCCATGGATGCAGCCATGCCCATGGCGTAGGTCGCTACGTCATTCTTCACGAACTGCATCACGTCATAGATGGCCATTCCCGCGTAAACCGAACCACCCGGAGAGTTGATATAGAGGTGGATATCCCGCTTGTCATCCTCGGCGGCGAGCAGGATCAATTCCGCGCAGATCCGGTTCGCCAGGTCGTCGTCCACTTGCTGGCCGAGGAAGATGATCCGGTGCCGCAGCAGGCGCTGGAAGAGCTGCTCGCCAAGCGGCAGTACCGGCGCCTCGGCGGCCCTAGCGAGCACCCGGGCGATCTCACCCCGGTCATCGGGAGCCGTGATCACTGTCCCTCCTGCCTGTGCTCATGCGGTGTCACTGAATGCGACCATAACCCGCTGACCGGACCGGCAAGTCCGCCGATCCCCCGTGTTCGCTGACGGCGCAGGCAGCGGCCGGAGCAGCGTGGGCGTCAGGATGGCCGGACGTCACGGCCGACAGTTATTCCCCGTCTTCGTCTTCGGCGTCGTCGTCGAGATCGTCGTCCTCGTCCAGGTCGCCGTCCTCGTCTTCGTCTTCGTCCAGGTCCTCGTCTTCGTCCAGGTCGCCGTCCTCGTCCAGGTCGCCGTCCTCGTCGGACTCCTCTGCTTCCGCGTCTTGCGCCGAGCTGAGGAACACCGGCCGACCCGCCGCGTCGATAACCCGCGTCCGCTCGGCCAGTAGCCTGAGCGCATTGCCGCGCAGCACGTCCGCTGCCACCGCGCCGAGCTGGCCATTGTCGCTGAGCTGCTTGGCCAGCCGGTCGGGTGCCAC
>JASHSO010000394.1 GCA_030038715.1 Streptosporangiaceae bacterium | reverse complement strand
GGCGGGGCGCGCCCGGAGTCTGCCGTCGGCGGGGCGGGCCGGTTCGCGCTGGCGGTCACCGCGACCGCGCGCGAGGCCGAGGACCTGGCGGCGGCCCTCGGCTCCCTGATCGGCGAGGAATCCGTCGGGTACTTCCCGGCCTGGGAGACGCTGCCGCACGAGCGGCTGTCGCCCCGTTCGGACACCTCCGGGCGACGGCTGGCCGTGCTGCGCAGGCTGGCCCACCCCGACCCGTCCGACCCGCGCTCCGGGCCGCTCCGAGTCGTCACCACGCCGGTTCGCAGCATGCTGCAGCCCATGGTCAGCGGCCTGGGCGAGCTGGAGCCCGTGCGCCTGTCGGTCGGGCAGTCCGCGAGCCTGGAAGAAACCGTCGCCCGGCTCGTCGGGATCGGCTACGCCCGGGTCGACCTGGTCGAGCGCCGCGGCGAGCTGGCGGTGCGCGGCGGACTGCTCGACGTGTTCCCGCCGACCGACGAGCACCCGCTGCGGATCGAGTTCTGGGGCGACGAGATCGAGGAGATTCGCTACTTCAAGGTCGCCGACCAGCGCAGCCTGGGATCGGCCGAGGACGGGCTGTGGGCCCCGCCGTGCCGGGAGCTGCTCCTGACCGACTCGGTCAGGGACCGCGCCCGCCAGCTCGCTGCCGAGTGGCCCGGCCTGCACGACATCCTCGGCAAGATGGCGGAGGGGATGACCGTCGAGGGCATGGAGGCACTGGCCCCGGCTCTGACCGACAAGATGGAGCTGCTGCTCGACTACCTGCCGCCGGGCGGCATCGTGATCGCTTGCGACCCGGAGCGGATCCGGGCGCGCGCCGCCGACCTGGTGTGGACCAGCCAGGAGTTCCTTGAGGCCTCCTGGGTGAACGCGGCGGCCGGCGGCCAGGTGCCGATCGACCTTGGCGGCGCGGCGATCCGGCCGATCACCGAGGCACGTGCCGCGGCGACGGCACTGGGGTTGCCGTGGTGGACGATCACCCCGTTCGACAGCGGCCCGGTCGAGGACGGTGGCGACGGTCCGGCCCCGTTCCCCATCTCGGCAGAGCCTGCGCCTGGCTATCGCGGCGAGACCACGCGGGTGATCGCCGACGTGCGCCGCTGGCTGGCCGACCAGTGGGGTGTCGTGCTCATCACCGAGGGCCATGGGCCGGCCAAGCGGCTCGCCGAACTGCTGCGCGGCGAGGGGATCGGCGCGCGGGACGGCGCCCTGGACGTGCCGCCGGAGCCAGGCGTCGCGCACGTAGCGACCGGGATGCTGGAGGCAGGATTCCTCTGGCCGTCGGTGCGGCTTGCGGTGCTGGCCGAGACCGACATGGCGGGAACGAGGCCGGGCGGCGGGGTCAGCCGCCGCATGCCGAGCAGGCGCCGTGGCGGCATCGACCCGCTCCAGCTGACTCCTGGCGACTACATCGTGCACGAGCAGCACGGCGTCGGCCGCTACCTGGAGATGACCAGCAGGACCGTGCAGGGAGCCACGAGGGACTACCTGGTCATCGAGTACGCGCCGGCCAAGCGCGGCCAGCCGCCGGACCGGCTGTACCTGCCGACCGACCAGCTCGACGAGGTCACCCGGTACACCGGCGGGGAGGCGCCGGCGCTGCACCGGCTCGGCGGCGCCGACTGGGCAAAGGCGAAGGGGCGGGCGCGCAAGGCCGTCCGCGACATCGCCGCCGGGCTGATCCGGCTGTACCAGGCCAGGATGGCCTCGCCGGGGTACGCGTTCGCACCCGACAGTCCCTGGCAGCGAGAGCTGGAGGACGCATTCGGTTACGTGGAGACGCCGGACCAGCTCGCCGCCGTTGACGAGGTCAAGGCCGACATGGAGCGGCCGGTCCCGATGGACCGGCTGATCTGCGGCGACGTAGGTTACGGCAAGACGGAGATCGCTGTCCGGGCAGCGTTCAAGGCCGTTCAGGACGGCAAGCAGGTCGCCGTGCTCGTGCCGACGACACTGCTGGCCGCGCAGCACCTGGCCACATTCAGCGAGCGGTACGCGCCGTTCCCCGTCAGCGTGCGGCCACTGTCGCGGTTCCAGTCCGACGCCGAGGTCGCGGACACACAGGAGGGCCTGGCGTCCGGCAAGGTGGACGTGGTGATCGGCACGCACCGGCTGCTGTCGCCGGAGGTCAGGTTCGCCAGGCTTGGGCTGCTGATCATCGACGAGGAGCAGCGGTTCGGAGTCGAGCACAAGGAGTTCCTCAAGCAGCTTCGCACCGAGGTGGACGTGCTGGCGATGTCGGCCACCCCGATTCCGCGCACGCTGGAGATGGGGATCTCCGGGATCAGGGAGATGTCCACGATCCTGACCCCGCCGGAGGAACGCCACCCGGTGCTCACCTCGGTCGCGCAGTACGACGAGAAGCAGATAGCGGCCGCGATCAGGCGGGAGCTGCTCCGCGACGGGCAGGTCTTCTTCGTGCACAACAGGGTGTCCTCGATCAACAAGGTGGCCGCGCGGATCGCCGAGCTGGTTCCCGAGGCGCGGGTCGCCATCGGCCACGGCCAGATGAACGAGCACACCCTAGAGCGGGTGATGAGCAGGTTCATCGACCGCGAGTTCGACGTTCTGGTATCGACCACGATCGTGGAGTCCGGCCTCGACATTCCCAACGCCAACACGCTGATCGTGGACCGGGCAGACGCCTACGGACTGCCCGACCTGCACCAGCTCCGCGGCCGCGTCGGGCGAGGCCGCGAACGTGGGTACGCCTACTTCCTGTATCCGCCGGAGAAGCCGCTCAGTGAGACCGCGCACGAGCGGCTCGCCGCCCTGCAGCAGCACAGCGGCATCGGGGCCGGCCTGCACATCGCGATGAAAGACCTGGAGATCCGCGGTGCCGGCAACCTGCTGGGCGGCGAGCAGTCTGGGCACATCGCCGCGGTCGGGTTCGACCTCTACGTGAAGATGATCGGCGAGGCGGTGCGCGAGCTGCGCGGAGCAGGCCCGGCGGAGCGGTCGGAAGTGCGGGTCGAGCTGCCGGTGGACGCGCACATCCCGCATGACTACATCTCGGGTGAGCGGCTGCGGCTCGAGGCCTACACCGCGATCGCGGCCATCGACTCCGACGACGGCGTCGGAGCCGTGCGGGACGAGCTCACCGACCGGTACGGGCCGGTGCCTGGCCAGGTGGAGAACCTGCTGGCGGTGGCGCGGCTGCGGACCGTCGCGCGGCGGGCCGGGCTAACGGACATCATGCTGCAGGGCAACCACGTTCGGTTCGGGCCGGTCTCGCTGCCGGACTCTCGCGTCGTCCGGCTGCACCGCCTATACCCGCGGACCGTGCTCAAGCCCGCAGTGCGTAGCATGCTCGTACCGGTGCCGAAGGCGGTGCCCTCAGCCGGCGCAGGGTCGGGCAGTGCGCGTGCAGGCACCGGGCAGACCATCTCGCTCGGCGCGCCACCGCTTCGCGGCCGGGAGCTGCTGACCTGGTGCGAGGAACTGATCGAGGCAGTGCTCGGCGGGTTGCCGGGCGAGGGAGGAAGCGCGGTTTGATCGGGAACCTCCGTTCGTCGGGGCGCGAGAGTGCCGTGGGCCGGCGCGACAGACCGCGGTCTGCCAGGCGCAGGCTGGTCGTGGCGGTGCTTGCCACCGGCTTGGCCGTCACTGCATGCGGCACGGTCAAGATGGGCGCGGCCGCCATCACCGGGAACAGCCGGATCTCCTCAGCCACCCTGACGGCCCAGGTCGCGAACCTCAATTCCGCCTACAAGGCAGACAGCGCCAAGGGCGTCAAGCCGCAGCGGTCCACCGCGCAGGAGACCCAGCAGGTGCTGACCTGGCTGATCACGTTCCGCATCTACGACAGGCTGGCCGCCGAGCACGGCATCCACGTCACCGCTGCCGACGCGCAGAGGCAGTTGTCCGCGCTCGGGTCGCAGGCTAAGGGCGACAGCATGACCGTGGCCGAGTATGTGTCCGCTGCCGGGGCGCTGCCGCCGGACCTGCTGGCTCAGCTTGGCCAGTACTTCGCGATCCTGAGCCAGCTCGAGAACCGCCTCGACGGCGGCAAGCCGCCGACGAGCACTTCCGGGCAGAACTCACTGGAGGCGAAGGTCAGCCATCAGCAGTGCCTGGCCGCCAAGAGCCTGGGCGTGACGGTGAACCCCCAGTTCGGCCAGTTCGACTACGGGACCTATTCCGTCGTGCCTGCACCGCCCACACTGGCCGCGAATCCGACGCCGTCGCCGTCGGCCTCGCACGTCGTGACGTCGCCGCCGTGCTGAGCCACTAGCATGACCGAGCAATCTCCCAGTCCTGAACGGCGTCCCGGTCCCGCCGACCCGCGTCCAGGGTCACGACTGGTCGACCTGGTGCAGGTCATGGACACCTTGCGGGTCATGTGTCCGTGGGATGCGCGGCAGACCCATGCAAGCCTGACCCCGCACCTGCTGGAAGAGACCTACGAGGCGGTGGACGCGCTGACTGCCGGAGATCAGGCCGCCGTCCGCGAGGAACTCGGCGACGTGCTGCTCCAGGTCGTTTTCCACGCCCGGGTGGCGCAGGAGCGCACCGACGGCACCGGCTACACCATCGACGACGTGGCCGACGGGATCATCTCCAAGCTGACCAGGCGGCATCCGCATGTGTTCGGCGACGTGAGCGTGTCGGGCCCGGACGAGGTCAAGCAAAACTGGGACGACATCAAGGCGGCAGAGCGAGCCGCCGCCGGGAACGGCGAACCGGTTTCGGCGCTGGACGGGGTGCCGATGAACCAGCCTGCGCTGTCCCTGGCGGCCGAGTTGCTGCGCCGAGCCGGTCGCGCCGGGGCTCCAGCCGAGTTGGCGTCGGCCGGCCAGGATGGTGTCAGCGACCTGGGCGAGCAGTTGCTGGCGCTGGTGGAGCAGGCGCAGGCGGACGGACTCGACCCGGAGCTTGAGCTACGCGCCGCTGCCCGCGCCTATGCCGAGCGAGTGCGGGACTGGGAAGCCGGTACCTAGTTGCTGCGGCTATCGGGCAAGGGACGGAGTCGGCGCCGCTAACGGCGCGCCCGCTGCGATCGGCGCAGTTCGCTCTATTAGGCTCCGAACTGATCACTTATTACCGACCGGACCGAGCACCGACCCGACTCAGCATGTCCGACTGAGCACAGACCCGACCGGCAGGAGCGCTTACCGTGGCTTCGATCGAAGGCATCTTCGCCAGGCAGATCCTCGACTCCAGGGGGAACCCCACGGTCGAGGTCGAGGTGGTACTCGACGACGGCAGCATGGGCCGGGCGGCGGTGCCGAGCGGGCGCTCGACCGGCGTCTTCGAGGCTGTAGAACTCCGCGATGGCGGCGAGGCGTACGGCGGCAAGTCGGTCGAGAAGGCCGTGCTGGCCGTGATCGACGAGATCCAGCCTGAGCTGCTCGGCTATGACGCCGATGATCAGCGGCTAGTGGATCAGGACATGATCGACCTGGACCGGACTCCGGACAAGTCCAGGCTCGGCGCGAACGCGATCGTCGGCGTCAGCCTCGCGGTAGCCAGGGCGGCGGCCGAGTCGTCCGGCCTGCCGTTGTTCCGCTACCTC
The DNA here is from genome assembly GCA_030038715.1 of Streptosporangiaceae bacterium. Lineage (GTDB taxonomy): Bacteria > Actinomycetota > Actinomycetes > Streptosporangiales > Streptosporangiaceae > JAJYUU01. The sequence continues at coordinate 1,354 of JASHSO010000394.1, read as the reverse complement.
GGCGGGCCGAACGCGCACCTGCTGCCCGTGCCGTGCATGAACATCCTCAACGGCGGGGCGCATGCCGACACCAACGTCGATGTACAGGAGTTCATGGTCGCGCCCGTCGGGGCGAGCACGTTCTCCGAGGCAGTGCAGTGGGGCGCCGAAACCTATCACGCACTGAAGTCGGTGCTGAAGCAGCACGGCCTGAACACCGGCGTCGGCGACGAAGGCGGCTTCGCGCCCGACCTGGAGCACAATCGAGCCGCCTTCGACCTGATCCTCGAGGCCATCGGCAAGGCGGGCCTGACCCCCGGGAGGGACGTTGCGCTCGCCTTCGATGCCGCGGCGAACAGCTTCGCCTCCGGCGACGATGCCTACACCTTCGAGGGCGGGACCAAGACCGCGGCTCAGATGACTGCCATCTACGCGGACTGGCTGAGTTCCTACCCGATCGTGTCGATCGAGGATCCGCTCGATGAAGAAGACTGGACCGGCTGGCGCGAGCTGACTGCAGAGCTGGGTGACAGAGTGCAGATAGTGGGCGACGACATCTTCGTGACTAACCCAGACCGGATCCGCCGGGGGATCCGGGAGAAGGTGGCCAACGGGCTACTGGTGAAGGTCAACCAGATCGGCACCCTGACCGAGACCTTCAGCGCGGTCGACCTAGCGCACCGCAGCGGTTACACGACGATGGTGAGCCACCGGTCTGGCGAGACGGAGGACACCACGATCGCCGATCTCGTGGTCGCGATGAACTGCGGTCAGATTAAGACCGGTGCGCCGTGCCGGTCCGAGCGTGTTGCGAAGTACAACCAGCTGCTCAGGATCGAGGAACAGCTCGGCGACGCGGCAGTCTATGCGGGCCGGGCCACGTTCGCCCGGTCGGCGGCCGGTGACTAGGCCTGGGCGTCTGGACGGGGCAGCGGACGAACCCGCTGCGCCCTTGGCGCGCGCCAGGCTCACCAGCCGGGCTGCTGTGCTGGCCGTTGTCATCTGCGCGATAGCGCTGACGCTTGCCTACCCGATCCGCGCATACGTCGCCGAGCTGCGCCAGATCAGCCAGTTGGAGAGCAGCAACGCCCAGGTCGCCCGCCAGGTGCAACGGCTGAAGGCCGAGCAGCGCGAACTCAAGTCCCCCGCCTACATCGAGCAGCTAGCCCGCGACGAGCTGGAGATGTGCTTCCCGACGCAGACCTGTTACGTGGTCGTGGGACCGAGCAAGCCGCACTCCGGCTCCGGCTCGGTGCACGCCACGACTCCCTGGTACTCGCGGCTCTGGCAGTCCGTGCGCGCGGCGGACAAGGTCTTTACGTCTCGGTGACGCGGGTGGCTGAGCCGGGTGGGCCACTGGCCGCCGAGCTGGAGG